>REEF01001012.1 GCA_007695205.1 Planctomycetaceae bacterium | reverse complement strand
GAGAGCAGACTGCCCGCCCTGTTTCGTTGCCTTGCCTTTTACAGCATTTTTTTCACGTTCATCAGGCAGCGGCGGACGTTCTCGATGGGGTCGCCCGCGGGCCGTTCGTGCTCGACGATATACCACTCGGTCCCACCCACGGTCTGACAGATCTCGAATACCCGCTCCCAATCCACATCGCCTTCGCCCACCACGGCTTCCGGCGGTCCGCCGTGTTCCTTCAGGTGCACCGTGACCGACCGACCCGGGAACCGCTCCAAGCTGGCGTACGGGTCGCCGCCGCCCCCCAGGCAGTTGCCGATATCCAACTGCATGATCACTTCGTCCACGGTGTTTTCAAACAACAGATCCCAAGCCGTCTCGTCGCCGATCTTCTCGAAGTCAAAACCGTGAGCATGGTAGCCGACGTACATGTCCAGCGGTTTGAGTTGCCGGGCGATCTCGTTGTACTTGTCGGCCATTTCCTTCACCGTATCCAACGATTTCGTGTAAGCAGGCGGCATCCAAGCGACGATCAGGTAGGGGTTCCCCAGCGTCTGGTTGAACTCCACCGTCTCTTTCAACGGGTCGCCCTGCAGGTGTTCCAGTCGCAGGTGCGTGCCGCAGCACTTCAGCCCGTGTTCGTCCAGCAAGTGACGCATTTCGGCCGCCGATCGGCCGTAGTATCCGGCGAACTCGACGCCTTCGTAACCCATCTCTGCAACCGCCTTCAGCACGCCGGGCAGATCCTTCTCGCATTGGTGACGCACCGAATACAGTTGCAGCCCGATCGGGATCTTCTTCCCCGCATCGTTGGCCTTCAGCACCGACGGCAGACCGCCGACCGCCAAGGTCACCGCTGTCCCACAGCCCCATTTCAACACATTTCGTCGCGACAGATTCATGATGGCTCCTTTTCTCGAAGATGATACGACCCAGGCTGCAAATGTAATTCGCCACGAACCAAACTGCAAGAGACGCGGCTAGATAGGGGCTAGATAGGTGCCACCCACCTATCTAGTGACCCTCTCCGGGCACACCGTTTTTTTTGAGTTTTCAGTGTGCCCTCCCTAGGGCCAACCCCCTTTTCTGACAGATGCCAAATCGACAAAAAGGGCTATCATCTGTGCGAATTGCCTGAGAGTAACCAGGTAGCCAGGCGGTGCGCATCTGGGTGTGATGGCAGAGGGGGACGGGTCACTGGCGGGGAGACGTGGTCGCGGCGAACGGGTGACGAGGGGGGTGATTTGCTCGGGTTGGTGCGGACATCGTTCCAGTCGTGGCCTTGAGGGACGCAGGCGTTGGATCAACCGATGGCGGGTGATCCTCTGGCGACTGGTGGTTTCACCGGGTTGGTCGGCGTCCAAGCCGAAGTTTGTTCAACCGTCTCGACCGGGCTGGGCGATGGGGTAGGATTCTTCGGTGATGGCCGCTTGAGGCAGGGGTTGTAGGGGGGCCGGGTCGTCCAGGGATTGCAAGGCATCCACGTGGGCCAAGGCCAATTCCGAGCCGATGGCTTGATCCCAGTTGATGGTCTGGCCGCTGTAGGTGGCCATGCGGCCCATGATGGCGGTCATGGTGCTGGCGGCGGCAGATTCGACTTCGTTGTAGATTTCACCGCGACGGAGCGCTTGAAACAGATCGTCTTGTTCCCGCTGGTGCCCGTCACCGCCAGCGTTGCTCTTAAAGATCACTTCGCCGTCGGGACCGTAGATCTTCGCGTTGCTGATGTCGGCATGGCCCCGTGTGCCGTGGGCATGCTCCGAAACCCGGTTCCAACAGCCGCGGATATGACGGCACTGGCTGAACATTTTCGTACCGTTGGGATACGTGTACTCCAAGAAGTGATGATCGAAGATCTGCCCGTATTCGGCACCCGTACGTACCTGGCGGCCGCCTTGCCCATTACATTGGGACGGCGGGCCACCCAGCAGCCAATTGATGACGTCCAGGTTGTGGATGTGTTGTTCGCACAGATGATCGCCACTCAGCCAATTGAAGTAGTACCAATTCCGCAACTGATATTCCAGCTCGGTCTGCCCTTCCTGTCGCGGGCGTACCCAGGCGCCGCTGCCGTTCCAATAGACGCGGGTGAACAGGATCTCGCCGATCGCACCCTCTTGTAGGCGAGCGATGGTCTCTTGGTACTTTGGCTCGTGGTGCCGTTGCAAACCGACGGCTACCATCAGGCCTTTACGTTTGGCTTCTTCGTTGGCGGCAAGCAGACGGCGGACGCCCAGCGCATCGGTACCCAGCGGTTTCTCCATAAACACATGCTTGCCCGCCTGGACCGCCGCTTCGAAGTGCAACGGTCGGAAACCGGGCGGAGCGGCCAGCAGCACCAAGTCGATGTCGCAATCGAGAACCTGGCGATAGGCATCCAGGCCCACAAACCGCCGCTGGCCGGGCACATCGACTCGGTCGGCATGCTTGCTGCGAATCGACCGATAGGCACTTTGCAAACGGTCTCGAAACACATCGCCCATCGCCACTAATTTAACGGACCCGCTGGGGTTCAGGCCGCCCGGACTCGCGGTATTCAGCGCCTGGACCGACGCCCCGGCACCACGGCTGCCACAGCCGATCAGCCCGATCTTGATCTCGTCGCTGCCGAAGGCATGGGCCGATCGAGATAGACTCAACCCGCCACCCACGGCGCCCCCGGCCATCAGCAACGAGGATGTCCGCAGAAAACCGCGTCGGGAGGTGCTGTTCTGGTCAGTCGACGATTGGTCGGGCATGGGAACCTCTTGGCTGCGTTGAAAGAGCGCCACGTCTTCCTTTACCTTAACGTTTGCTCCGCACGCTTTCAAGGAACCGGGTCAGCGGTTGCTTCGATGGGGGCGGGAAACCGGGTGGAACGATGGACTTGCACCCCGTCGGGACCGGTCACGGTGATCTGGCATTCGACGTCCGGCATGGTTTCGATCAACGCCAGGCCCTTTTGGGGGCCCAGCAAGCTGACGGCCGACGCCAGGGCATCCGCGACCATTCCATCGGAAGCCAGCACGGTGACCGAGTTGCGACGTTCGATTCCTAAGCCGGTCCGGGCATCGACGATATGGGAGTATCGGACTCCATCGACCTCGACAAACTGCCAGGCATCGCCCGAGGTGGCGACGGAGCCATTCGACAAAAACAAGACGCACGTCGGGCGCGTTTCTGCTTCCAGCGGTGCGACCGCAACTCGCCAACCGTCGGCATCAGGGGGTGGATCCCCCAGCGTCAGGTCACCGCCTCCGTTGACCAGGGCGCGTCCGACGCCCATCGACTTGAGCACCGCCAGTGCCTGGTCAGCGGCATAGCCTTTGGCGATGGCGCCGAAATCCAGCCGCATGTTGCTGGCGGTCAACCGCACCTGACGGTTTTCCACATCCAACTGGACATGTTGGTAGCCCACGGCCGCTCGAGCTGCTTCCAGCCGCTCGTCGCTCGGCAACTCGCCGGTTCGCCGAGCCCGCCGCCACAGACGGCTGAGCGGCCCGATCGTCACATCGAAGGCGCCTTCGGTTTTTTCACTGATCGCCAGCGAGTATTGCAACACGTGCGTCATTTCCGAGCTGATCGGCACCGGCTGGTCCATCGGCGCCAGGCGGCACAAACGTCTGGCTTCACTTTCGGGATCGTAGTCGCTGAACACCAGATTCAGTTCCTGGATCCGTCGATGCGCGGCGTCAAAAGCTCGCTCGGCCGTCTCCGCATCGGGAGCGTACAACACGATTTCGAACGCCGACCCCATCGCGGGTCGGACGTCTCGAAACCGCGTTAACGATGCAGAATCCGCCCCGGTGCTTACCAGCAGCAGGGCGATGGCACAGATAATTTTCACAAACATCTCGCGTCAGATCGCTCGAATGACTCGCCTTAGCGCAATTGCTCGATGGCGGCCGGCAGGTCGGGATCGACGATGCCCTTGGCACCACGGCCGTCCAGCATTCGATTGTCGACCCCTTCTTCGATCTCCGGCGCATCGGCCTTCCAGTACCGGTTCCTGGCCTCTTTCGTGGCCGGTACCTCCAGCGGTCGCATGATCCGGAACCCGATCGCAAGCGTTGGATCGTCGGTGAACCACCAGGGGCTGAGCGGCAGGTTGGGGTCACCCGTCTTCCATTGGTCTTCCTGCGTGCCGTAGCGAGACGCCGATCGGCATTCCTCGGGATCGTGATCCCAGGAACCGCCTTTGACCACGCGGGGGATCAGTTGGGTCGGCCAAACCAGCGCTTCTTCCGCCGACACACTGCCACCGTTGAACTTGGCGTACCCGTCCTCCAGCAACTGGTCCAACACCAATTCAGCCACATTCCCGTGCATGTCGTAAAAGCCCCAAGGATTGGGCTTTTTCTGGCCGACGGGATGCGGCCGCTCGTCCGAATTGTCGTAATACCACGCGTAATCGTCCAGGTCATCCGGATCGTCGCCGAACGAGTAGGCCGTTTCCGTACCGGCTCGGCACGCATACTCCCACTCGGCTTCCGACGGCAACCGGTAGAAATTCCCGGTAATGCCACTCAACCACTTCGTGTACTGGCGAGCGGCGTACTGGGTCATCGTGACGGCGGGCAGCCTGTCGTCTTCGCCGAACGGGAACGCGTAACTGGGATCGTACAATTCCGTGGGAGCCGTCACGGCGTCAATCTTGTTGTCGTCAGTTACCTGTCGAATTCGCCGAATCTGAAAGTCTTTGAAGATGCCATACAGGGCCATGTACTGCTTATACTCGGCCCAAGTCACCTCGTACTTGCCCATCCAGAACGGGTTGACCGTCACTTCGAACTGTGGGCCCTCGTACGGCTGACGACCTTCTTCCGAAGGCGGGCTACCCATCATGAACGTTCCACCGGGGACCGGAAGCATCTCGTACTGGACCTTCGTGCCGGGGATGGTCATGGTGTAAGGCACCATGTATCCCTGGTCGGTTTCGACAAAAGGTCCTTCACTGGGGCGAGTCGCCGAGATGCCAGGGGTTTCGTCCGCAGCTTGCAGGCCCAACGGACAAATGAAGATGGCACAGAGAGCCACGAGCCAAACGTGTCTCATGACAGGTTCCTTTCTTATTCTCTCGTAGTCAGTGGTTCTATGGTCGGGGAATGCGAGCACCGCTGGGGTAGGTTCACGCCTTGGTTGCAGATCGACGAGGCTTTCTCGATCAGCCGCTGCATTCAGGATACGTGTCGCGGTACTTATCTTAGTTTAGCTAACCGGTCACGCTTTGTCGACGGCTGGGCATTTCGAGTTTCCGATTCTTGGCCACTAAGCTCTGTCAGAAAAGGGGTCTGACCCTTTGGAGGGCACGCTGAAAGCTCCGAAAATACGGTATGCCCAGAGAGGGTCAGGCCCCTTTTCTGACAGAGCCTAGCGAACTCAAGTGATCCAGTATCTTCGATGCAATATCCACCCCCAGGGCGAGTGACGTAGCCTGCCAACCGGGAACGGCGTTGACTTCCAATACGTAGCATTTTCCGTCACGAGTGGGCAAGATATCCACACCGGCGATCGTTGCCCCGATCGCCCGCGCGGCGGTGTGCGCCATAGCCACCATCTCGCGACCGGGAGTAAAGGGCTCGGCCGTCGCTCCGCAGCTAACATTCGTTCGCCAATCGGATGGATTGGACCGACGGACGCAAAACGCTTGCGCACCGACCAGTAAGATACGAATGTCGAACCCTTGATGGGGGAGAAACGGTTGCAGGTAGATGACCGCACCGATCTGAGCGAGTGTTTTGAAGACCCTTTGAGCCAGATCAGCGTTCTCGATTCGCATCAGCCCTCGGCCTTCGCTACCAAAAAGCGGCTTGACCACAACATCACCGCCCAACTGCTGAAAGCCGATCATCGCTTGGTCGACCGTCTGGCAGACCCAGGTGGGTGGCGTGGGCAGGCCGGCGGCGTGCAATTTGGCCGAGGCCAAGTATTTGTCGACGGCTGCTTCCAAAGCGCGTGGCGGGTTGACCACGGCTGTGCCCTGCCGCTGAAGTCTGCCGAGCACATCCATGCGAAAGACAACCTGTTCCAACGTGCCGGGAGCCATCGTTCGGACCAGGATGGCATCGAATTCATCCAATCGAGTCGGACCGGAACTGCACGCCGGTTGCGTGTGGATCTGCAGGTCAGCACTCAAGTGGCTGAACGACAAGCATTGCAGATGGTACGCCGTACCGGCTGCACGCAGCAGATCCGCGTAATACCAGCTATCGGGTGTCGAGAGTACGGCGATCCGCATCGGCTTAACCTGCAAAGGATTGTCGCAGAACGTCCGGCATCCATTGGCCAAATCGGTGGCTGCCACCGGTGTTCAGGTTGATGAGTGTCACCTGGGCCGGGCTGAAAAGTAACGGATCGATCTTGTAGAAGTCGTGTTCGTAACGCTGGAAGATTTCAGCGAACGGGGCTCCAAAATCGGGCGATGCGCAGCTAGGAATCCTGGGCCCCAGTTGCTGCAAGTGGTCATCATCGCCGCGCACCCACAAGGTGACGCGGCCGCCGTACAGCACCGCATCATTCGTACGCCCGATGCCCACCAAATCCTCGGCCGCCACCGGCGGTAACGGGGCGATCCCGTACCCGCTGACCACCTGCGACAGATCAAAACCCAATTCGTGCATCTTATGTAAGCAGGTCTCGACCGTACGTGCCACGACCTGAATATTGCCTGCCAGACTTGATGTGGGAGCGACCAACAAGGTCACTCGATCCGCGGCAACGCCGCAATCGGCCGCGATTTGCTGGCAGACGGAATCCGGCGGTGTTCTGTTGCTCTCCAAAACCCCTACCACCTCGCCAGGGTTTTCCTTGATCCCAATATGTTGCAAAAGATCTTCTCGGCCACGGGCCGCACGCATCGGCCCGGAGCCCATGGCGAAGTAGCCCTCTGCCGCAATCTGCCAACCGGCATACTGCGATGCCATGCATGCTGCAACCGGGTGGTCGGTGACTGTCTGGACAGAGGGGCCTTCCCAAATTTCTGGCTGCGCAGACGTCAACTCGACTCGCCCCAACCCCGCCATGCAAACCTCGGCCAACGCAAGTCCCGCCTCGATTCCACCGCGAAATTGGACGCCGCAGTCCAGAATCCGAACGCCACTTTCGGTGCGGCTGACACCGATCGCGAAAGATTCGGGACTTTCGATCAACAATCGGCAGCGTTCCAGGGCAAGTTCGTTCAAAAGCATCATCTTGATGACCCCAATTCTTCATGACCTCGATGGTCGCCAGCAGCAAACTCGATCATCGTAGTCGCACGAGGCATTTCCAACAACAAGGTCTGGGGGCGAATGCATCTTGTGGCCGACAAAGAAACCCATAGAATATAAGCTGTTGTATATCTTCCGCAGGGGGAGCATAACTTGCCAAGCTTGACTATCGAGAACTACGTAAAGACCATCTACCGACTTTGTGTGCGCCAGGACAACCCAACTGCCTCGACAGGAAAACTGGCAGAACTGATGGGTGTATCGCCCGGCACGGTGACCAGCATGCTGAAGACTTTGAAGGAAGCTGGCTTAGCCCAATATAAGCCCTACGAGGGGGTACGATTGACCGAATCCGGTCGAAGCTTGGCTCTGCGGGTGCTCCGCAGGCATCGTTTGATCGAACTCTTCCTGGCCCGCACCCTTCAAATGACCTGGGACGAAGTCCACGAAGAGGCAGAAAATATGGAGCACGCGGTCAGCGATCTGTTGGTTGATCGCATCGACGATTATCTCGGCTATCCTGCCGTGGACCCGCATGGCGACCCGATCCCCAAGCCGGATGGATCGATCACCTATCCCAACCGGACGACGCTGGCCCAGTGGCCGGTCGGCGAACCCTTTCGATTGACTCGCGTGTTGGATCAATCCTCTGAATTCCTGCGTTACTTGAGCGAGACGGGGATGTCACTGGAAACGGTCGGCCAGGTCGTAAGCAATCACGCAGCTTCGGGAATCGTTCACGTGCTTCTGGAAGGTCGCGAGACACCACTTTCGCTGGAAGTTGCAGAAAAACTACTGGTCGATAGCCAGTGTTCTGACTGATGTAACAGCGGATCGTGTAACGCGGATCACGCTTTCTGGTGTTCTGCGCAGACTTTGTCGGTTTTTCGGATTATTCCGATTTTTTTGAAAGTTCGGGCTGCGGGATTTCCGATACTGTCGCTACGGATGGAATGGATTGGGTCGGGGGGCCTGACTTTAGCGCACAGTGAGGAAGATTCCTATGCACGTTGCTTCACGAGACCGTCACTGCCGTTGGTGGACTGGGCTGCTGATGGTGCTGATCACCGCGCTAGCAAGCCAAGCTTTCGGGCAGACAATGACTCGTCGCTCGGCCCTACCGCCAAATCACCTTCGTTCCCCGACTGCCAATGTTCGAACGTCGGCGTCACCGCCGCATATGCGGATGGCCAGTTCGGCTCGCGCGATTTCGGAAGAAGATGTCGTCGAGGGTGGTACGTACATGCTGGACCCGGACACAGGGCAGTTATACGAGACCGATGGCATGATGTTGCCGCCCAGTCAATCGGG
>REEF01000292.1 GCA_007695205.1 Planctomycetaceae bacterium | reverse complement strand
GAATCCTATGCTCTCGAGGTATTGGGGGACCTAACATCCGCTCGCGTTTTGATTGTGATCAACGACGAAGCTCATCATGCCTGGCGCGTGCCGAGGGGGTCGAAGATCAGCGGGGTCGCCAAAGACGATCTGGACGAGGCGACGAAATGGATCGATGGATTGGACCGGATTCACCGAACGCGTGGTTTGATACAGTGCTTCGATTTTTCGGCGACGCCGTTCACCCCATCCGGGAAGAACAGCGGCGAAGATGCTTTGTTTGGCTGGATCACCAGCGACTTCGGCTTGAACGATGCCATTGAGTCCGGATTGATCAAGACGCCGCGAGTCGTTGTGCGGGACAACGGACGTCTGGATGCGGATTACAAGAGTCGGCTCTATCACCTGTACCGTGACGCGGAGGTCCAGGACGACTTTAACCGCAAGGCACTCCCGCACGAGCCGCTTCCCGACATCGTTACCCAGGCGTACACGTTGCTCGGGCAGGACTGGCTCGAAACTCGCAAGGACTGGGAGCGTGTCGGACATCCAGTTCCGCCGGTTCTGATTACGGTCGCCAATCGAACCGAGACGGCAGCGAGGATCAAATATGCTTTCGATCACGAGAGGATTCACATTCCAGAATTGTGCGTTACCGATCAAACTCTGCACATCGATTCGAGCGTATTGAATAAGGCAGAATCGCAAGAGCAGCCCGTGCCGCTTACGACGCCCGTGGTTGACGACGATGACGAGAGGCCAATGAGATCACTGACAAGACAACAGCAGGCGGAATGGTTACGACAGCAAGTCGACACGGTCGGGCAATCCGGAAAACCGGGCGAGCGAATCCAAAACGTCATTTCGGTTGGCATGTTGTCAGAAGGTTGGGATGCCAAGACAGTGACCCACATCATGGGTTTGCGAGCTTTTTCGAGTCAATTGCTGTGCGAGCAGGTGGTGGGCCGAGGGCTGCGTCGAACTTCGTATGATATCAATCCGGAAACGGGGAAATTCGAACCCGAGTATGTCAACATCTTTGGCATCCCGTTCACCTTCTTGCCGCATGAGGAAGGCGACGACACGCCGCCACCGCCACCAAAACCAAAGACGCTGATCGAGCCACTGCGTGATCGAGAGGCAGAGTTTGGCATATCCTGGCCCAATGTGGTCCGTATCGAGCATGTGTACTCTCCGGTGTTGCGACTCGATCTGGCAAGGATTCCCGTCTTGGAATTGAATCCGCTGGACACACCGACTCATGCGGAACTGGCGGCGATCCTCGAGGGCAAGCCGAACATGGAGTCGCTGTCGAAGATTGATTTGATCGCGCTCGGTAAACGCCATCGTCTGCAGACGGTCGTCTTCAAGATGGCGCGGGATGTGTTTGATCAGATGCAACCGAGTTGGACTGGGACGCAAGACGCATTGCTTTCCCAGGTCATTCGCTTGGTCGAGGTCGTACTTGAGTCGGATCGGATTCGATCGAGGGAGCAAGATCAGGACGAAGACGGCCTCCGACGGCGAATCTTGTTGATTCTGAATATGAATCGAATCGTCCAACACATCTGGGAGGCGATTCGATTCGAGAATACAAGTCGTCTCGAACCCGTGTTTGATACACATCGGCCTTTGCTGAGCACCGCCGACATGCGTCCCTGGTTTACTGCTCGACCGTGCGAGCGCACCAAACGATCGCACATCAATTGTGCCGTTTACGATTCCACTTGGGAAGCTTCAGAAGCCTATCAACTGGATAATTCGAGCCTGGTGGATAGTTGGGTCAAAAACGACCATCTGGGCTTTGAGATTCTGTACGCGTACCGAGGAGTCGTGCGAAAGTACCGCCCCGACTTCTTGGTTCGCCTGACCTGTGGAACGATGCTGATTGTCGAGGTGAAGGGCCAGGAATCTGACGAGACTCGCGCCAAACAGCGGTTCCTGAATGAGTGGGTGCAGGCGATCAACGACACGCGCAGGTTTGGCGTATGGAAATGGACCGTTGTCTCCGATCCGGCGAAATTTGAAACCCATCTCGCGGCACATGCCGGTCGGGCGCCCTCGTGCTTTTTCAAATCATGCCGCCGATCTCAACGCCATCAGCCGTAGCCGGCCGTGACGGATCTTGTGCCATTTCAGGGTGTTCAGAATTTGGGGGTCAGCCAGCGGCCGTTTTCGGGCAACGATTCGCCACTTGGAAGCTTGGAAGACCCCCTGCCCGAAAACGACTCCCGCCCCCTTCCTCGAAATGCGACACGAATTCATTCGCCAGTCCTTAGCTCCAGCGCCTGCTTGGGACCGAAGAACTCATGTCGAACGTGGTGTTCGGCGACTCGCAGTTCGCGAAGACAGATCAGCACGTTGGCCATGAAGGGTGCCGGGCCACAGACGTAGAAGTCGGCATCGCTGAACGGTACCCATCGACGCAGCAAATCGGTTGTCACGACGCCCTGGCTGTCACATCGACCGGAGGAAAGGTCGTCCGAGAGCGGCTCGTCATAGATGACATGCGTTTGGAAATTCGATCCGTTGCTGCCGAGCGAACGGACCTCGCCGCCCAACGCATGCACGCGGCTGTTCTTTGCGGCTTGCAGGAAATAGACCGGTGTGCTGTTCTTTGCATGATGCAGCGACTTGGCCATCGCCAGCAGCGGCGTCACACCGATGCCACCGGCCAGCAACACGACGGGGCGACCGTGAGCAGAAGCCGGATCGAGAGTGAACTCGCCGCACGGCGGACCAACGTCGAGTCGTTCGCCCTGGCTGACCGCGTCGTGAAGATGATTCGAGATTAAGCCATCGGCTGCACTGTCATGGGGACGCGGCTCGCGTTTGACGCTGATGCGAAAGTGTCCCGTGCCCGGTCGATCCGACAGACTGTAATTGCGAGGCGATGTTGGCGTCGTCGGATGGTCGACTTTGACCGTGATGTATTGCCCCGGCAGATAGTCCGGCAATGGTTGGTCGTCGTCCGGCGTAAGATAAAAGGACGTGACGACCTCGCTCTCAGCCACCTTCCGTTCAACCACCAGCTTTCGGTACCCATTCCAGCCGCCCGCTTTCGTTCTTTGCTCTTCGTAAATCCGCGACTCGCGCCCGATGCAGATATCGGCAAGCAAGCCATAGGCTTCGGCGACGGCGTCGATGATTTCGACGGTCGCGTCATCGCCCATCACATCCTGGATCGCAGCCAGCAGGTGCTTTCCGACGATCGGGTAGTGTTCCGGCTTGACACCCAGCGAACAGTGCTTTTGAGCGATCAATTCGATCGCAGGTGTGAGCGTTTCAAGGTTGTCAATGTGGGTGAAATAGGCACAAATCGCCCCGGCCAGCGCCTTCTGCTGGCCGCCCGTGTGTTGGTGAGACTGGTTGAAGAATGCCTTGACCTCGGGGTTTCCCTCAAACATTCGCACGTAGAAGCGTCGCGTGATGGTTTCCGCATTGGCGGCTACGACCGGGGTGATCCTCTTGACGATTTGGACCGTTTTTTCGCTGAGCATGGGTTGTTCCTGTACTGGATGTTGCCGAAACGCTATGTTGTGCGAAGACTCAATCCAACACTTCAACATAGACGCCCATATTCTGCATGTCAAGATGCAGAATTGAACGATCTTGGCCCATCATCTTTTTTGGCAGACAGGAGATCGGCACCGACGAGTGGGCTGGAGAACGACCTGAACCACTCATCTCCTGGGAGATTTTTGGCCCGAACAACAGGGGCATCCCGTCGATCTTCCCCGAATAAGGACCGGAACGGACGCTGCAGCTTGATGATTCCGTCCGGTACACACTCGGAGCATCCCATTGCCGAGCACTTGTGTGAACGGGGTCGGAAACAAGTTCCGGTCGCAGGTGCCTACACCATCCGCGCGGCGACTGCCGACGTATTCAGACGACCCATCGTGGCTTACAAGGCGATTTCCGTGCAGGCCAAATAACGCGACCGGCGGCTCACATGGCGGTACCCGAAGCCATCAACAACGATGGGGCGACGATACGCAGATCAAAACGGGGTGCCTTCGTCTTCGTACGGAGCTTCGGATTCTGAGGGAGCCGGGCCACCTGTGCCGCTACTCAGCACTTTGAAATCGCTCGCCTCGGCGCTCAAAAAGTACTTTACCTCGCTGTTCGGATCCCGTTGCCAGCGGCGGCCGCTCAAACGGAAGACGGCTTCGATTTCGTCACCCACCTGCAATTGATCGGCCCGATCGCAACCATCATGAGTGAATTCCAGCGGAATGTAATTGATGAATTTCCCCTTATCCTGCTCCAGAACAATCAACCGCTTTCGGAACCCCTTCTGCCCGAAGCTCTTCGTTTCCTCGATCAGATGCACGGTACCTTGTACTACCCAGTCGCTCATCAATCTGTCCTCTCTACAAAAAAACGGTTTGGTCTCCCGTCTGTCCAGGGTGCCTCATGCTAGCACCTCTTTAGAGGCTTGACCAGCAACCTCGCGGGCAAAACGTGGGACGCCATAACCAGCCATGCGAACACGCAACTGCTGGACAAGCTGGATGCCTCGTTCGAGTGGGACCTCGAAATGCGCCGCGCCGGCAACTCGGTCCAATTGATGCAGATAATAGGGCACAACGCGACAATCCAGTAATCGACGGGAAAGCTCGGCCAGGATATCCACGTCGTCGTTCACCCCACGCATCAGGACCGATTGATTCAGCAGCAGCACCCCAGCTCCCGCCAGCCTTTTGAGAGCCGATTCTACGTGCATATCTAGCTCATTCGGGTGATTTGAGTGGACTACCATTACAGAAGTAGGTCGATGGCAGGTCAGCCATCTGCACAGCTCGTCGGTGACCCGGCTGGGGATCACGATCGGCATACGGGTATGAAACCGAACCCTGCGGATGTGGGGGATCGTGCTGAGTTTGTCCATCAGGGTCGCTAACTGGGCATCGACAAGCGTCAGCGGATCCCCGCCGCTGAGGATCACTTCTTCGATCGACGAATCGCGCTGGATCTCTTCCACCCATTTCATCGCATGCCGCGATAATTTGGGGATCTCGGCGTAGGGGAAATGGCGGCGGAAACAGTAGCGACAGTTGATCCCGCAGGCTCCGGTGGCGATCACCAACACTCGTGCCTGGTACTTTTGCAGGATTCCGCTTTCCTGTTTCGCCAGCATGTCCCCGACCGGATCCTGGGTGAATCCAGGCACATCGGCCAATTCATCCTCGAGCGGAAGAACCTGGCGTAGCAACGGGTCATGGATGTCCCCCGGTCGGATACGCTGCAGATAGGGGCGGGGGACGAACAGCGGAAAACGGCGGCTGGCGCGAATCGCCGCCTGTTCGAAATGTGGGGGCAACTGCAGACTGCGGCACAGTTCGATGGGGTCGCGGATCGCGTCGCGCATGGCATCACGCCAAGTTTCGGCAACTGCGGAAGGGGTGCGGACAGGATCGGTCGGATCGGCTACAATCATGGCTGTTTCGCCTTGGGCGGTCAGAACCTGCGGAGTCGGGAAGGTCGGTCAAGCGAGCATGGTAATGTTTTCGGCAAGCGCAACGAAGTGGGGAAAACAGAGCGTGGGTACTTATAAGACAAGCGATTTCCGCAAAGGCCTGAAGGTTCAAATCGACGGCGAACCGTATTTGATGATCGAGATGAATTTCGTGAAACCCGGCAAGGGGAACGCCCTTTACAAGTGCAAATTAAAGAACTTGTTGCGTGGCACGGTCCTCGATCGCACCTACAAGGGGGGTGATTCCTTGGAGTCGGCGGACGTGGAAGAAATCGATGTCCAGTACCTCTACCGGCAACAAGACACGTTTGTCTTCATGGACAACAAGACGTATGAGCAGTACGAATTGTCCAGCGACCAGGTGGACGATAGCTGGAAGTACCTAAAAGAGGGGATGGGGTGTTCGATGATGCTGTTCAACGACAATCCGATCATCCTGTCTCCGCCGAACCACGTGGAGTTGAAGGTCGAGTACTGTGAGCCGGGCGCCAAGGGCGACACGGCGACCAATGTGACCAAGCCGGTCAAAGTCGAAACGGGCGCGGAGATCATCTGCCCATCGTTCATCAACATGGGCAACGTGATCAAGGTCGACACTCGCACCGGCCAGTACGTCGAGCGGGTGAGCACGTGAACGGACGACGAGTCGAGGTCCGTTGATGGCGGCGGAATCTGGGGAGTTTCATCCCTCCGCATCCTGGGAAGTGTTGCATCTGCGAGCTCGATTGCTGCGTCGCATCCGGCGATTCTTCGAGGATCGTGAGTTCCTGGAGGTCGAAACTCCACTATTATCGGCCGACACAGTCATCGATCGTCATCTGGACCCGATCCCAGTCACCCTATTCGCTGATCCGCGGCAGATGGCAGCGGGGTCGCGACGTTGGTTGCAAACATCCCCCGAATTCGCGATGAAGCGTCTATTAGCGGCAGGCGCGCCGTCGATTTACCAGATTACGCGAGCCTTTCGTGGCGGCGAGGTGGGCCGTCTGCACAACCCGGAATTCACGATCGTCGAGTGGTACGGCGTCGAGGACGGCATGCAGCAGGGAATGCAGTTGCTGTCGGAGTTGGCCGAAGTGTTGTTCCAGCACGGCCCTGCGGAAAGGATCAGTTACGCGGCGGCGTTCGAGCGTTGGTTGGGGATCGACCCTCATGGCGCCGATGGTCCGAAACTGGCCGTTGTGGCAGAACGACAAGGCATCGCGGTGCCCGATAGCCTGCCGATGGAGGACCGGGACGGCTGGCTGGATCTATTGTTGGTCGAGTGTATCGAGCCGCACTTGGGTTTCGAATCGCCCGTGATCCTGTACGACTATCCGGCCACGCAAGCTGCTTTGGCGCGACTGCGCGGCGACCGCACGCCGGTCGCCGAGCGGTTCGAACTGTACTTTCGTGGCATCGAACTAGCCAATGGTTACCATGAACTGATGGATCCCGACGAATTGCGTTGCCGAAACCAGCAGATCAACCGTTTGCGTCACACGGACGGCAAGCCGTTGTTGCCGGAATCGAGTCGGTTACTGGCGGCCATGGAGCATGGATTACCACCCTGCACAGGGGTTGCTCTGGGGTTCGACCGTTCGGTGATGTTGGTATGCGGCGCCAAGGAGTTGTCCGAAGTGATCGCTTTTCCGTCGGAGATCGCCTAGCATCACCGTGTGGAGAAACGGAATCGCTCCTGTCCAGGCCGGTGGCGTCCGGCCCCATCGTGGAAAGGTAAATCGACCAGATGACACAAAGTTCCGACCCCGAGCGTTCGTTGTCCAGAGAGGAAATCGATCGACGTCCACCTAACGATCTCGATCTTGCATCCGACGAAACAGTGATCATCACGGCCGACCTGGTTCCGTCCCCCCCGACGGGGAATCCACCGGTATGGACCGCGATCGTCGTCTCGGTGGCAGCTATCGTCCTGTCGGCCATGGTTTCCGTCATCGTTCTGGTCTCGGCTGCCTCGATGGACCAGGGCCTCGATTCGTTCGTAGACGCCAAGTCCTGGGTGTCATGGATCGAGGATTTCAGTAGGACTCGCGGCGGGCTGCTGATGGTGCTGTTGCCGTCCCAAACGGTGTTCTTGCTGGTCGCCTGCATTGCCGCCACCGTCTCGCCTCGTCCTTTCGCGCGGCGGTTGAGTCTTGGCGTGGGAATCTTGCCACTTTGGACCTGGGTGATCTTTTTGATAGGGACACCGATCATCGGCTGGGGATCGTCTCAGATCCTGTCGCTGATGGTGGACGAATTGAGCGAGAATCTGGAGTTCATCGAATCGATGATGCGCTGGCACATCCGCCAATCGCTGCCTTTATTGTTTGTTTTGGTGGCGATCGTGCCCGGAGTATTTGAAGAGGTCTTGTTTCGTGGGTATTTGCTGACGCGGTTGGCCGAACGTTGGCATCCGTTTTGGGCGATTCTGGTCAGTGCGATGATCTTCTCCCTCGCGCACCTCGATCCGCTGCACAGTTTGGGGGTGTTGCCGCTGGGACTGTGGCTGGGAGCGGTAGCCTGGAGGACCGGTTCGGTCTGGCCGGCCGTGCTTTGTCATATCGCCAATAACGCGATGGCCATTGTCTGGGTGATGCTTCTGCCGGAGGGCCAGGAACGGATCGCATGGGACGGCATCACAGTAGTCACCCTGGTTGTCTGTACCCCCGCGTTTCTCTTTTCGCTATGGATCTTCCGCAACCGCTAATCGAATCCAACGATTCCATAATGATGTTCCATTAAACAACGGGGACACACAAGTTATTGACAATTCGTCTGAGTTTAGTAGAATCTACAGGTCGTAGTGGTTCTGGCGGTTCGCTTGTAGGAGGTTGCCATGGCTCGTTTAGCTCGTGTGGAAGTTTTCGCGCCCGATGAAATTGCCATCGTGCATGTATTAAATAGGACCGTGCGGAGATGTTTCCTGATGGGGGACGATCCGTTGACCGGCCAGAACTTCGACCACCGCAAAGTGTGGATGGAAGAGGAATTACAGCATCTGGCTGCTCATTTCGGCATCGATCTGCTCTGCTACGCCATCCTCTC
>REEF01000294.1 GCA_007695205.1 Planctomycetaceae bacterium | reverse complement strand
GTAGCAGGCTGTTCCCGAAAAACGACACAGCCAGCAACAGGGGCACGATGGCATTCTGAATCAGCAGCGATGGGCAACGTTGAATCATGTATCTGCTACTCCTCGTGAATCCGACCGCAGATGCCTGCGGCTGAGCTGGTCGGCTCGCTTGAGCATCGTGGGAATCCGATGGCTGCCGTGCATCGCCCGGATATGGCCCGCGACCTCGGTAACGTCCATTCCAGCGCCGGTAACGCACAGCGGGGGTACGGCGTATCACGATGGTCCAGAACGAGCGGTGCTAAAGATTGATCTATCAACATGGATTCACAACGTCCAGCCGGGACGATACCCGCGTTGAAGGAATCCCTCGGCCTCGTGGGCATTATCAATCCTGAACTGCTCGGCGTTCCATTGCAGCTTTCGGCCGCTACGGTACGCCACGTTTCCGAGCAACACCGCTTCCGTAATCGGCATCGAATAACCGAAATGGCAGAGCGCTTCGCCCTCGCCTCGACAGGCTTGGATCCACTCCAGATAATGCCCGACAGACGGCGGAATGCGGGGCTCCGGCGGCTCGTAGTCCTTGAACTCATCCTCCGGCCACAGCATGTGCCGGTCATAATCTACCAGCAGCATGCCCTTGTCGCCCACGAACACACCCCACGCCCAGTCGGGCAGCTCGTGCTCGGCGAAAACAGCGCGAGGCTTGTCGCCATGGGTCCACGTGAGCGTGACCGGAGCCTTGCCGTCGCCGCGATCGAAGACATACCGCACGTGCAGCCAGGGCGGCACGGTCCGCGGGTGCGGGAGTTCCGGCCCTTCGGCCTCGACAGTCGACGGATACTGCAATTCCAGTGCCCGAAATCCCCAGTTGAAGTAGTGACATCCCATGTTGGTCAACTGTCCCCCGGCAAAGTCCCACATGAGCTGCCATCCTTGACCTCGGGGAATATAGTCCGGATGATACGGTCGCCAAGGCGCGGGCCCAAGCCACAGGTCCCAATGCAGAGAATCAGGCTCCGGGGGCGACTCCGTGGGTATCTCGATGGACCTTGCCCCCGTGTGTTCCCAGATATGAAAGGCGCTGACTTCGCCAATCGCGCCGCTGCCGATCAGCTCGACGGTGCGTCGGATATTATCCAACGCGTTCCCTTGAGTGCACAACTGGGTCGCCACGCCTTGTTCCTTCGCCACCTGGGCCATCACCCGCGCTTCCCACACGCAGTGGGCACCCGGCTTCTCACAGAAGACCGGCTTGCCCATTCGCATCGCAGTCACACTCGCGGGCGCATGGCTGTGGTCGGACGTGCTGACGACGACGGCGTCGATATCGCCGTCCATTTCATCCAGCATTCTGCGGTAGTCGACGTACTTCACCGCCTCGGGATACGCATCGAACGCATCCCCGGCGCGGCGCATATTTACATCGCACAGCGCGGCGATCTGCGTGCCGGTCACACGCTCCGCATATTCCTCTCCCCTGTACGTTCCACCCGGACCGTACCGGCTGCGCTCCCTGCCCGCGAGTAAATCCAAGTTCCGGCGTCCTCTGCCACCGACCCCGATCACCGCAAGGTTCATCCGCTGGTTTGCTCCCGCCACACGAGCGTACGAACGGGCATTCAAGCCGTAGCCCACGGCGAACCCTGCGCCGGCCGCCGCGCCTGCCTTGAGAAACGCACGTCGCCCTATCGTGACTTGATCCATGGCCATGCTCCTACTGTTAGGGATTTACCAATTGGAATGATCCTGGTGTTTGAGGGTCCGATCAGCGGGCGCCCAGCGGTTCTCGCCGGGCCTGCCGCTCGCGAAAGCCGGCGATCGCCGGACCGATATCCAGCGTAAACTGGTGGTCGTCGATGTCCATCACATGGCGCATGCCGCGGCACAGCCGATCCTGGGCCGGGCTGTAGGTCCGGACCTCAATCTGCTCCTGCTCCGGGTGAAAGCGGAATAGGCGGAGCCAGTCGGAATCGTCGGCATCGCGGGGGTAGTCCTGCATGACCTCATATACCAGATTTCCATGTTTGCCGCGACTCTCCTGGCGCAAGGCGATGACGCCCGATTGATCGCCCGCCAGCACCAAAAACAGATTGGGATGTTTGCGGAACGACTTGTCCCACATTTCCTGAGGCGAATTGCCACGCTCGCCATGCACCTTCTTCCACTGCATGCGTCCTTGGGGCACCCGGAGCCATTCGGCCCGGCTGTTCGGTCGAGGAATGGGCCCCAGATACATGTGCGTGGCGATGATGGCCATCCGGTCGCGGTGGGCTTCCAGGACCGAATCGGTCCAGGCCAGCACGTCATCGGGGGCGTTGCATTCGACGTGGACGATCACTAGGTCCAACCCACCTGCGGAAAACAACTGGAAGCTGTTGGCATTGTTGCCGGACACCGCGGGCGCATGTCCCGGCCTGCCCGCATAAGTGCCCCCATACCAGGACTTGTCCGCGTACCGTTCGGCCCCGAAGTACTCCTGGAACAGCGACGAGTCGCCGGTGCGGTTGACCATATCGTGGTTGCCGATGGCGATGCCATAGGGGACTCGGCCGTGGAATCGGTCCATGTTCTCCCGCGCAATCTTCCATTGATGGTGGTGGTTGCGATCGACAATGTCACCCATATGCGTCACGAATACGATCCGCTGGGAATCCAGATTGTCGGCCAGCCAACGGGTGCGCGAGTCAAACGCCGGGTTTCGGGGCTCGCCGGATTCATCGCCGCGACCGGAACCGGGACCGAAGTAACGTTGCGTGTCAGGGATGACGCCGATGGTGAACGTGTCTTCGGGAGCGTCGGTCAGCCGTTCGTCGAACACGGATTGCTGATCAAGGCCCCATTTGGTGACCAGGTAATCCTGGACCGCGTCTCGCGGCGAGAATTCGGCACGGGCCGATATGCCGGTCGCCAGCAGCCAGCCGATCAAGATCAGTCTTCCCAACATCTTGTTGCCTCCCAACATCTTGTTGCCTCCCGATGTGTTGTGTCATCTCCGCGAACAACCGGGGCCTGCCCGCGGCATGCTGTCCGATTCTAAACGTTTGTGGCCTCGTTTCGTAGCCACCCCACTCGTGTTGCTGCGGCGTCGGCAGGTAGCCAGTGTAGCCGTTGGCCAATTCGATGACGATGCTCGGCTGCAACGGGCTCTCCGCCTTGATCGCCAATCCGGTCTCCGCGAACACCTCGCAAGGAGCCGCGGCGATCCCCACTTCGCCGATCCGCAACGCCTGCAGCTTGACCGGCACGGTTTCGGGGTATTCGGCCAGCATCCGCTGGTACGGCGGATAGGACTGCTGCGGGCGCCGAAAGTCGATGTTGTTGACGTCGCCGCTGGCCCCATTGGACATCATGGCCACAAAGGGCGGCCAAGTCGAAGCTGTGCGTAGCGCTGATCAGGATGTGCGCGGGCGGCAAGGCGACCGCCTCCGCCAGGGCGCGCCGCGCCGCCTCGCTCCGCTCGCGGTCAATCATCCGCAAATCGCAGATGGCAAAGGCCAGTTGCGTCGTGCCGTCACCCAGCGCCAGGCAGCGGGCGTAGAGCGGGTCGTGGATGTGGGTGGGCGGTGGATTCCGGGAAATGACCCCCAGATTGCTGGCGCCAAGCGGCAAAGTAATGTCGGCAACGGCAGCCCCCGCCCGGATGCCGGACGAGCCCGATGTATCGGCCAGTGCCCGAGGTTGCAGCAACCCGGCGGCCGTGGCCGCCCCGCTGCCCAGCATCCATTGGCGACGTGTCAGGGTCGGTTTCATCATCATTCCTCCAGGGCAAGAGTTCCTTAGCACCCAACGATCAACTCCACCTGATCATAAGGCCCTGGTTTCCTGCCGGCGACCCCGCCGCGGAATTCGGAACGTTCGGCGACGAACCGTGGCGCCCACACGAGTGAGGCCTGTTGGAACTGCCGGCCCGCAGCCAGTTGGCCGGATCGCGCGCGGGCTTAGGAGCGGACGTTGGGGGGGGTGACTGACCTTGCGCCCCTGCCCCCGGACATCGTCCAGGGCTATATCGCCATCGACGGTCGTGCGGTGGTTCGTGTGCGGGCGACGGAGATCCGCGTGGTCTTGGCTGTCACCGGCGAGGGGCCAACCGCTCAGGAATGCCAGAAGGTCGTCGATTTGACCATCGCGCGTCTGAAAGCGACATGGGCGAAGATAGGCATCGCGCCGGAAAAGATCGTTGTCGATTTCATCGCCTTCGACTACTGGAGCCGAGATCTGGACGAGGTGAAGGTGGCAGTCCGCGCTCAGGCGCTGCAGGCAGCGAAGAGCAAGGCAGATGTCCTCCTGGGGACGATCTTCGAACATCGCCCGCCCGCCATCAACCTACAGGAGCAGACGGTGGTCCACTACCCCCATTCCCTTTATCACTCGTTCAGCAATGCCTACGAAGAATCGGTGGCGCCGAGCTTCCGCCGGGACATACCCTTCATCCGCCTCCCGCGTCCCCGCAACACGTATTACCGTGGTTTGGTGGGCGACAGTGACGTCCAACCTCGCGAACTGCCCATGTCGCCCGAGATCTCCGTGGTCTCGACAGTCCGGCTGTACTTCCAGTCGCCGGCGGCCAAACCTGCCGTGGAAATCAAAAACTTGGGATCGGGACGCCTGAATCCCTGACCCCCAGCAGTTGGTAGATTCCTACTTGTCCGTTCGCCGCCGCCTGCACGAAGTCGGAATGATTCCCGGGGTTGCCAGCATCGACCCCGCCGGTGTTCGATTCAATGGTGTCGGAGATGAACCGGACAGAGCCATCGGCAAAGCAGAAGTTCGCTCCGCCAGGATGGTGACTGCTAAAGGCATGGATGATGCTGGGATGGTTCAGCGGGAAGGAGACCGACGAGGTCACCGTGCTGCCGATCCCCAATCCGCCGGGGCCGCACCATGAAGGCCAGCGAGCTGGATCCTGCGTGTGGATCGGCAACACCGTTCGTTCGCCGATCGCAATCGTGTTGCTGGTGCCATCGGTAATCGCTGCGATCCGCACGCCGCTCAAACCAAACAACAGGCCGTTGTTCTCCTTGCTCAGGTGCGTGGCGCCCCCGTAATTAAAGTATCCGCGGCAGCCCGTGTAGTTGGCGGTCGCCACCATCTCCTGGCCCTCGCCGTGAAACTGCCGTAGCGGCTCCATGGGCGAAGAAGGACAATGGAACACGGCCAAATCGGTCTGCAACATCGGAAGCAAATCGGGGTCGGAAATCACCTGCGAAAGAGTAAACTTTGTGGCACTCAGCGTGTCCTTCAGGGGACTCTGTTCGATAAAAGGCATTAGAAACACGCCCCACGCCCAACCACCGGCGACCGTGCCGCGATGATCGACTGCCATGAACCCGGGGGGAAAGCACTGGAAGGTGCCGTGATAGTTGTGCATCGCCAGCCCCAACTGCTTGAGGTTATTGGTGCATTGCATGCGTCGAGCCGCTTCGCGTGCGGCTTGCACCGCCGGCAACAACAAGGCGACCAAAATTCCGATAATGGCGATCACCACCAGCAGTTCGACCAGGGTGAAAGCTGCCGCTTTGTGCCGCGAAGAGTGACGCTTCGCAGTTGTGAGATTCATGGGAAAACACCTTCCAAGGGATCAGGATCATCAGCAGTTCACGGCCGCGAGCGATCACGGCGACGTAAGTTCGAAATCAAAGCGGTTGCGTCCGCGGGCTTCCACCGTCACCTGAAGCGCCGAGGTGGAGTGGTAGCGGGCAGGGATTTCCCGTCGCTCTTGCTCGGTCTCACAGGAACATGTGGGGTCATCCACGGATTCGTAGTAAATCAAAACGGAGTATTCTCCGGGCGCAACGCCGGATTGAAAGGCGGTACGCATCAGCCGATAACGTCCGCTCGAATCCGCACGACCGAAGAACGACGAACCGCCCGCGACGCTGGGCCGGAACTCGACGACGACTCCCGAAAGCGGCTGACCATCGAGGGTCACCGTTCCGGATGCTGAGACCAAGTCGCTGCCGTCCCCGCACCCGGTGCTCACGAACAGCACCAACAGCATTGCGGTTCCCACCGTCCGGTTGTAAAGCCGCATGGATTGCTCCCATTCTCGGTTCCGTTTGCCCTGCGAACTCATCGATGCGCCTACTTCTTCTGCTGCTTGTGAAACAGCAGCCAAACACCCTGGCCAACTCGTGGATCGCCGGCGGAGATGGCGCCTTGGCCCATCACCGTGTACTGGGGCAGTCCCGCTTCCGCTGCCCACTGGTCCATCTGTTTCGGACAGCGCAGATCTACGAATCGCCGCCACCGCGCCGCGTCCGAGCCCTCCAGTTGCTCGACGCGCATGCGGATCAACTCGTCGGTAGCTTCCTGCGGAAATCCGCTCCCAGCTCCGCCACCGATATAGGCCGGTGCACCCGGCCGCAACACCCGATAAACCTCCTGAAGACCTTTGACCGGATCGTCCCAGAAGAAGATCGAGCCGCGGCTCACCAGCAAGTCCACGGAATTGTCGGGAAACGGAAGCGACTCGGCTACTCCCACCACGGCAAAAAGACGGTCCTCCAGCCCCTGCTCCCGCGCAATGCGCAGCCCCGCGACCATCGCCGGCTCGTCCGGATCCAACATGACCACAGGGTTCTCGGCGGCTTCGACCAGCGGGATAGTCAGTTGCCCCCGCCCGGCGCCCAAATCGACCCAAAAGCCCTTCTGAGGCTTGCAGTACTTGATGATGTCCTCGACGACAAAACGATGCCGATTCGGCAACGCGGCTTCGCGACGAAGCCCCTCGGGAGAAGCCGTCTCCTGGCACCAGCACACCGAGGCCGAAGAAAACAGCAAGAAAACCCAAACGGAAAACAACAATCTCATCAGAACTCCTGAACTGGCAGGCAACTGCAGGTTGGCAATTTGAGGGGGCATCCATGGATGCGTCAAGGCGAGCCCATCACCGCCATCGCGGGTGTCCCGCCGGGATTATTCACGATCGATGATATCTAAAATATATCATCCGCATCCAATTAGTTCAAGCACCACGAACGTTGGCCTTGCTCGTCAGGTACCTGCCAACAGAACCGATGTCCCCCTAGAACCGGGGGCCACCAGAATCGGCTGTTGAGTACGCAGGAGTTGGGTCTGCCTCAAAGCAACGCTTCGATCACCTGCTCCATCTCTGCCGGTTCAATCGACGAACCGGAGAAGATGGTGTGGATTTCTCCATCGCGGTCGTAGAGCTTGATATGGGGAACGGCGTCCAAATCAAATGCCTCGAACGCTGCAGACCCCACGCCGTAGAGGCTGTGATAATTCTCGAACGTCGCCTGCTGATTTGCCAAGAATTCAAGCACAGCATCGCCGTCTTCCGGTTCATCCATACTGATGGATACGACGACCAAGCCTTGGTCTGCGAACCGTCGGTGTAGTTCGACAACATCAGGAAACTTAGCCACGCAGGGCGGGCACCACAACGCCCAAAAATCCACCATCACAACCTTGCCACGATGCCGCGACAACACTTCCGAGTACCGGTCCGCATCGATCGGTTGCAAAGTGACATCCGGCCTTTGCTCGCTGAGCTGAGCCGGTGCGGCTGTCTCGGGTTCGGCCGGCTGCGGTTGATTGCAGCCAGCCTTCAGCGACAACAACATTATCACGATGGCGACTCGACCGAGCGGGGAACAGAATTCCGTACTTCGGACCATCATGCTTACCTCGTACTCACCAAAAAAAATGCGTGACTTCAGTTATATTTTACCGTGCAGCCAAAGGCACGAGTTTCGGTCCTTGGTGGATCCTGCCCGTCCAACAACGCATCGAGAGCATTGCGGAGATGATGTTGCTTCACGTTGGCTGGATTCTGGCTGTCGTCGATCCCACCGATGTAACGAACCACGCGATCGGCGTCGAGCACAAAGATGTGCGGGGTCACCCGCGCGCCATATTTATGGCCCGATTCCTGGCTGGCATCGTTGATGTAAACGAAGTTGTACTCTTTCTCCGCCGCTCGCTTTTTCATTCGGTCCAGCGTATCTTCACCCCACATGTTGTTGGGGTTCAGAACGATGACCGCCACGTCCTTGTCTTTGTAGTCATCTTGGATCTTCTTCAGACGCTCTTCGTAAGCGACATGGACCGGGCAATGGTGGCAACCAAACACCACAACCACCAACTTTGAGTCTATGTCAGCCAGTCGATAGTGAGAACCGTCCGTTGCCGGTAAACTGCCCCATTCGACGGCTTGATCGCCGATTTTCAGCGATTCCCGAGGCTGTCCATGCTGGCCATAGCCATTGTTGGCAAGCAACACACCGCTCGCCATTAGGGTCAAAGCAGCCAACCTCACAGATCTGCGGAACATCTCATTTCTCCTCTGGTGAAGTGGTCCAAAACCGTCACATACGGCGGATATTCGAGGCAATC
The DNA here is from genome assembly GCA_007695205.1 of Planctomycetaceae bacterium. Classification (GTDB taxonomy): domain Bacteria; phylum Planctomycetota; class Planctomycetia; order Pirellulales; family Pirellulaceae; genus SKKK01. The sequence continues at coordinate 161 of REEF01000294.1, read as the reverse complement.
GTAACCTGAAAACCGCCAGACTACCTCATCAACTTTAGGGCCCAGGACAAATTGGTCAACCGTTGCCTGCGAATGAAGCAGATGCGTGATTCGATCCGTCACCTAGTTGAAGCAACACTGCTCTGGGACAGCCACCCGACACCATTTGGTTCGTGCAAGTA
>REEF01000503.1 GCA_007695205.1 Planctomycetaceae bacterium | reverse complement strand
CCATGGATCGGATGACTATCGGCATGCCTGCTGTTTGCCGGCCTTTTGCGAATTGCACCAGGGATGGTTCGCCAGACGAAAAAAAACGAGCTAACTCCAAACTTCCCATTTGCGTTGAATCGCGGGTTGTCTTAGGATGACGGTTTCCTGCGTTCCTAAGCGTCCGAGCCTCCGATTTTCGTCCTTTACGGAGTCACCCAAGACATGTCAGGTCCACCTGGCGCCGGCCAGCCAAATTCGCCCGCCGATGTGATGCCTGCCGAACTGGTGCCACCACAACAGCGCAGCGTTGCGACGACCTGTCTGATCGGTTGTTTGGGCGCGATGCTGGCTTTGATGCTCTTGGTCGTTGCGGGGATCTGGCTGATCTATGCCAGCAGGGATAAGATCAAAGCGTTCGTATCGGATACGGCTCGCGAGGCGATCGTCTCGGGAATCCAGGAGTCCGAGCTGGACGAGGAAGAAAAACAGGCGGTGATTGACCAAGTGGATCGGGTAGCCGAACTGTACAAGTCGGGCAAGATTACCACGGAACAGTTGGGAAGGATCATGGAAGAATTGGCTCAATCGCCTCTGATGGGCACCCTCGTGGTGTTTTCCATCGAGTCCCAATATATCCAACCGTCGGGGTTGAGCGACGAGGAAAAACAGCAGGCCCGGCGTACCATGCAGCGAGTGTACCGCGGCGTCCTGGAAGAGAAGATTCAGCAGGAGGAACTGGACGATGCGTTGGATTATGTGATGGATCGGCGCGAGGACGGATCGATGGAATGGAGGGGTTCGGTGAACGATGACCAATTGCGCGAATTCATCACGCGACTGGAAGAACGAGCCGACACGGCAGAGATTCCCGATGAACCATTCGAGATTCGGATCAGCGAACAATTCCAACTGGCGATCGATCGAGCGTTAACGGAAGATTAGGTCGTCCTCAGCGCTGCGACCTAAGAAATTGGCAAGGGGAAGAAGCTTGACTGGCAACCTGGACGAGAAGAACACCGACGCGTTCGATTTTCGTGGGCAGATCCTCGATGACTTGATGGACGGAGTCGTGCTGCTCGATCAAGAGAATGTCATCCGTTGGGCGAACCTGCGATTCCAGCAGATGCACGAGGGTGCCCAAGTCGTCGGGAAAAACTTTTTCGAGGTCCTGACGCATCCGGAGATCATCGGCCCCGATTTCTGCCCGTTTTCCACGGCGTTGGCCACCGGCCAGTCTTCGATGACGAAGCTGCGAGTGTTTGAAAAGCACTATTATCAGTTGCAAGTCACACCACTACGCACGCCCGCCGGTTCCGGAAAGAAGCGGTTGGTCGTGATCGTCCGGGATATCACGATCGAGGTCCAGCAGCAGCAGAAGATGGAGGCGATCCACCAGGCGGGCGTCAACATGACGGATCTGAAGCCGGACGAGGTATTCGATTTGACGGTCGAAGATCGCATCGAACTGCTGAATTCCAACATCATGCATTACACACGCGACTTGCTGGATTATGACGTGTTCGAAATCCGATTGCTGGAAGAGCGGACCGGGCGTCTGGTGCCTTTGCTTTCCTCGAAGATGGAACCGGATGTGTTGGAACGCCCTTTATTCGCCGAAGCCCAGGGATTCGGCATCACCGGGTTCGTCGCTGCGACCGGACAGAGCTACCTTTGCGAGGACATCCTGGAAGATTCCCTCTACCTGCCCGGATTCGCCGGCGCACGCAGCTCATTGACCGTTCCGCTGGTGCTGCACGATGCCGTGATCGGCACGTTTAACGTCGAGAGTCCGGAGCCCCACGCCTTTACGCAGGATGATCTCGTCTTTCTGGAAATCTTCGCGCGCGAGGTGGCTTCTGCCTTAAATACGCTGGAATTGTTGACCGCGCAGAGTGCTGGGATGGTCATCAAGAGCATCGAGGAGATTCATCGAGCCGTCGCACGTCCGATCGACGATATTCTGAACGATGCGGTTCATGTCTTGGAAGCCTATCTGGGGCACGAACCGGAAGTCGAACAACGGCTGAGGAGGATCCTGCGCGTGGCTCGCGATATCCGGCACTTGATCCAGGAGGTAGGCAAGGGGATGACGCCGGAAGAGGCGGTGCCGGCCGTGCTGCAGAACGTGGACGTCGAGCGGTTCCGTAACGTCCGGGTGTTGGTGGTCGACGGCGATGCTGATATCCTGGATAGCGCGCACCACACCTTGGAACGTTTCGGTTGCATCGTCGAAGCGGCGCGCACCGGAGGCCAAGCCCAGTTTTTGGTCCGCGCCAGCAGTGTCGAGGCCCCCTACGATGCGATCATTACCGATATCCGCTTACCGGATATGACGGGGCACGAGCTGATGCAGCGGCTGAAGCCGCTTTCCCCTGGCCGTCTACCCCTGATCCTGATGCAAGGTTTCGGCTACGATCCGGGACATTCGCTGGTCAAAGCCCGCCAGGATGGCTTGCACCCGAAAGCCGTCCTGTACAAGCCGTTTCGCGTCGAGCAACTGTTGGAGGTGATCGAGACGATCCTGAACTGGTGCAAAGAGTCGCCGCCCGAAGAACTCCAGCAAGAAGAGACGCTGAAGGAATAGATGGTCGATGGATCTAGGGGCTGATGCACTGTGGTCGTGGACGTTCTGCCTGCTGGCATTGACCGGGCACTTTGCGCTGTGCGTCGCGGCCATGAATCGCTTGCATTCGTTGGGGGTCCGCCGACAATGGCTGCAGGTCATCGAAAAAGGGTTGCTCGTCTTCTTGCTGGGCATCCTGGTCCTGGGGGTCGTCGCTTTGATGGCTGAGCCCGAATCACTGCTCGACCCATTGGCCGTTTGGACATCCGGCCTGATCGTTACTGCCTACTTTGCAGCCTGCTGCAGTTATGCCTTGATGGTCGCCACGCAATGGATGGTACGCAAATGGCGCGGTCCCACGCGGCGGCTGTTGAGAAACCATAGCCAGATCATCCGCGTCGATCAGGTCCTTTCCGAATCGCCGTGCGGTGATGGGAAAACGCGAGCGTGGGCGCTTGTACCGGGCAATCAGATCCTGCAATTGGAAGTCAACGAAAAGATCTTGTGGATGCCGCAACTGCCTGCACCTCTGGACGCCATGCGCATCGCCCATCTGTCGGATCTGCACTTTACCGGCCAGTTGACTCGAGATTACTTCGATCTGATCGTCGATCAGACCAACGCGATGCAGCCCGATTTGATCGCGATCACCGGGGATATGATCGACCGAGCCGAATGCCTGGGCTGGTTCCAAGAGGTGCTGGGCCGGCTGACTAGTCGGTTGGGCGTCTACTGCGTGCTGGGCAATCACGAACAACGACTGCCGGACAAAGCCCAAATTGTCGAAGCGATCCAGTCGGCGGGGATGCACTATCTGGGCGGACGGTGCACCACCGTGGAACTCAACGGCCAAACGATCTTGCTGGCCGGTAACGAGCTTCCCTGGTGGGGGCCCGCGCCCGACATGCAGCGCTGTCAGACGCAGCACGCTCCCTCGCCGGCGCTGCGCATCCTGCTGGCTCATACCCCCGACCGGATCTTCTGGGCTGGTCGCCACCGCTTTGATCTGATGATGGCGGGGCATACCCACGGCGGTCAGATCCGGTTTCCCGTGATCGGACCGGTGCTCAGCCAAAGTCGTTACGGTGTCCGTTTCGCCGGCGGCACGTACTTCCAACCGCCCACGATGCTGCATGTCAGCCGCGGTTTGTCCGGTTGCCAACCGCTACGCATCCTGTGCCGCCCCGAACTGGCGTTGCTGGTCTTGCGGAGCGAAGCGTCCACCGCAAAGGCCGATGCTGCGGTTGGCTCCGATGTCCTTTGCTAACACGTCCCCAACGGTGCCATGTCCACGACGCCTGAACAAGACCACCGCGAGCTAGACACCTGCATGGGGGAAGATGTCGCCTGTTCGCATTGCGGCTTGCCCGTGCCTGCAGGGCTGATCAACTCCGATAGCCCGCTGCAGTTCTGCTGCCACGGTTGCCAAACGGTCTACGAGATGATCCACGGCTGCGGGATGGATCGCTTCTATCGGCTGCGAGATGCTACCGGCGCGGCATCGCCGCCGGCGCGTGTGACCGATCTGCGCTACCGCGAATTGGACGATCCGGTATTCCGCAACCTGTACTACCAAACTCTGCCGGATGGAACGCAATCCACCGAGCTGTATCTGGAGGGCGTCCACTGCTCGGCATGTGTCTGGTTGGTGGAGAAGCTGCCGATGATTGCCCCCGGCGTGCTCGAAGCCCGCTTGGACATTCGACGCTCGCTGGTCCGCATCCGCTGGGATGATTCGCAAGTCGCCCTGTCCCACATCGCTCGCACCCTGAATTCGCTGGGCTATCCGCCCCATCCGGCCAAGGACGCTCGAGCCCGACAACAACGGCGACGCGAGGACCAGCGTTTCCTGATCCGCATCGGAGTCGCCGCGGCCTGTGCGGGCAACGTGATGACGCTGGCCTTCGCCCTGTACGGCGGCATGTTCACGGGCATCGAGGACCAATACTCGCAGCTATTCCGCTTGACCAGCATGGGGTTCGGGCTGATCGCCCTGCTGTGGCCCGGCAGCCTGTTCTTCCGAGGCGCCTGGGCGGCACTGCGAACGCGAACCGCTCACCTGGACCTGCCGATCGCCATCGGTCTGCTGGCTGGTAGCCTGGCGGGAACGGTCAACGCGATCCGTGGTGCCGGCGAGATCTACTTCGATTCGCTGACCATGCTGATCCTGATGCTGCTGGCCGGACGCTGGATCCAACGTCGTCAGCAACGTTGGGCAGGCGATGCGATCGAGCTGCTGTTTTCGCTGACCCCGACTTCGGCGCGACGAGTCACCGAATCGGGCATCGAGCAGGTGCCTCTGGAGGCGATCGTACCGGGCGACGTGGTCGAAGTCCGCGCCGGCGACTCGATTCCCACCGACGGCCAAGTGCTGGAAGGCCGGTCGACGATCGATCAGTCGTTGCTGACCGGGGAATCGCACGCCGTCCCGGTCGCGCCCGGCCAAGCCGTCCATGCCGGGACCGTGAACCTGTCCGCCCGGCTGCTGGTCCAGGTCCAACAGGTGGGCGAGCAAACGCGAGTTGGACGCTTGATGCGGCTGGTCGAACAGTGCAGCCAGCGCCGCGCGCCGATTGTCTTGCTGGCCGATCGCATCGCCGGATGGTTCGTCCTGGTCGTCTTGGTACTGGCCGTGTTGACCTTTGGGTTGTGGATGGTATGGGATTCCAGCCGAGCCGTAGACCATGCCGTGGCCCTGCTGATCGTTACCTGCCCGTGCGCCCTGGGCATGGCCACTCCGCTGGCCGTGACCGTGGCGCTGGGCCGCGCGGCTCGTCGTAAGATCCTGATCAAAGGTGGGGAAATCCTCGAGGTGCTGTCGCGGCCCGGGATGGTCGTTTTGGACAAAACAGGAACGCTGACGGCCAGCCGCACCAGCGTGCTGCAATGGTCTGGCGACGATGCCGTGCTGCCGTCGGTGGCAGCGCTCCAGCGACATTCGGCGCACCCGATCGCCACAGCCCTGGTCCAATTCTGCGAGCAGCGGATCGGCCTGGACCGGGCCGCCGCTGCGCAGGCTACCGAAGTCCAGCAGACGATGGGGGCCGGGCTGGCGGGGACAATCGACGGTCATCACGTCGTCATCGGCTCCGCCCGTTTCGTTCGACAGATGCATTGCCGGATCGATCACCCGATGTTGCAAGCCGAACAAGCGGCCCTGGACCAGGCGGCAACGCCCGTGCTGGTCGCCGTCGACCGGCAGGTTATCGCCGTCGCCGCCCTGGGCGATCCGATCCGCGACGATGCCGCTCAAGCGCTGAACCAACTGCGGCAGATGGGCTGGAAGGTGCGTATCCTATCCGGTGACCATCCCAGCGTCGTCCGCGCGGTGGCCCAACAACTGGACGTCGCCCCGCAGGATGCTGTGGGCGGTGCGACTCCGGAAGACAAGGTCCAGTATGTCGAACAGGCCGCTCGCCAAGGCCCGACCGTCATGGTCGGCGACGGCGTGAACGATGCCGCGGCCCTGTCCGCAGCAACGGTCGGGATCGCCGTGCACGGCGGCGCCGAGGCCAGTTTGGCAGCGGCCGATGTCTACTTGAGCCGCAGCGGGCTGATCCCGGTCGTCGAGGTGATCCAGGCGGCTCGCAATACCTTGCACACCATCCGTCGCTGCCTGACCGCTTCGCTGTGCTACAATGCACTGGCAGCCTCGCTGGCGATCATCGGGTGGATCGGCCCGCTGACTGCGGCACTGCTGATGCCGATCAGCTCGTTCACCGTGCTGACACTGGCCTTTACCAGCCGAACTTTCGGAGACCGATCGTGAGTGTCATTTATGTCCTGCTGCCCGTCGCGGCGCTGCTGGCCGCCGCCGCAGTCACCGCGTTTATCGTCGCCGTCCGCCGCGGCCAGTTCGATGATCTGGATACCCCCGCCGTCCGCATCCTGCACGACGACGAGGACGATGTCCAGGACATGACCGATCCACCCGCCAACCGCTAGGCCGTTCAGTCGGACGAGAGCCGCCGGACCCAAATGTTACGGAAACGGACCGGGCAGCGGTGAGCGCCCAACGCCAGCGGGCCTTGGGACGGCATGCCGTCGTACGTCGCCAGACTCAGGTGAGGCGTATTGCCGTAGACCTCCTGGTTCAAATGCACCAAAACGCCGTTGTGGAACATCGTGATCCGGGCTGGCGCGGTCAGTTCGCCGGATTCCGAAAATCGTGGAGCGATGAACACGATGTCAAATGTCTGCCACTGGCCGGGAGGTCGGCAAACGTTGACCAGCGGCGGAGTCTGCGAGTAGATCGCAGCAGCCTGGCCGTCCGGATAGATGTGAGTCGTGTAGGAATCGAAGATCTGGACCTCGATCCGCCGCATGAAAAACACGCCATTGTTCCCGCGGTCCCAGATGCTTTCGGTTAACTCCTCAGGAGCCATCCACTCCAGATGCAGTTGGATGTCGCCGAATTCCTCGACCGTCTCCATCGGACCTTGCGTCGCGATCAAATCACCGTCCTCGATCTTCCATTGGTTCGGCCGCCAAGCGTCCAAGTTCGTGCCATCGAACAACACGATCGCATCCGACGGCGCCGTACCGGCACGGTCCTGGCTGCCGGGCTCGGGCGGCGTGACGATCGGTGGCGCCGGGCGATCCGGATCGTGAACGTGGTAACCTGACCACGGCTGAATCGGTGTGTCCTTATACCCCACGATCCCCGACCCGTCCTGAGCCTCCAGTAACTGATGCTTTTGAGCTTCTGCCAGCGAGCTGAAACCGGCCAGCAACACCAACACCATCGAAAACCGTATCACGACCCTGTCTACCATCCGAATACCTCCCATCAAGAAAAACGTCCTGTTGATTTTCCCAAACCACCCAGCCGTCATTGTCGCTCGCGACCCGCTCGCCAGCAACCCTGCCATGTGAGGATCTATCACCCCGTCTCGGGCATGAACGTCGGCATCACGATCCCATCGGGCTCGATCCAAGCTCCGCGAGTCTGCCCGAGATGCAATTCACAATTCACCGCCCCCCACGAGTACATGGTACGGATCACATGATCGCACTGGCCAGGGACAAGCCAGACCACCGTGTGCCCACAATGCACGTCCAGTTGGGCATGGATCAGGGCCACGGCATCCTGCTCGTTCCGCATGACCCCTGGGCCCATCAGCCGGAGCGCCGGATGAGCGATCGAAACCAGAAAACCGGCCAATCCTCCCCCCGCCGACTCGATCACCGACACATGCCAGTACCCGTGGCCGTTTTCCACAAAGTAACGCAGATCGCGCGACCGTTCGATCCCCACCACCTCGCGTTCCACTTCGAACATGGCCGGGACATCCGCCAGCGTCGCCGGCCGCACCCGATCTGCCCGCGGCACGGGGACATCCAAACCGGTCTCCGGCACCGTCAAGAGCATGTCCTGGAACACCATGCGAGGCCGAAAGCCCGCTCGGTTGTACAACGAGAAAGAATCCAGATTCAGCGCGCTGGAAATCAGCCGCATCGGCTTGTTTTCACGATCAGCCAGATCGACCACATGCCGCAGAAGTTGGCTGCCAACCCCTCGTTGAAAGTAATCCGGATGCACATTCATAATCCCTAAGGAAATATGCGTACCCCTCGGATGATAGAAACATGACCCAGCCAATCGCCCGGATTCCTGGTCGATCGCGATCAAGCAGCAGCCGGGATCGAGTTCTTCGTAAACTTCGCAGAACAGTTGGCAGTCCTGCTCGGGGCCTGAAAACACCTCGGCCCCCCCATGTTTTCGATACCAGGCATTGGTGGAATGGTGGATCAGTCCGGCCACCGCCGACCACAAGTCGGGGGTGAGCGGCTTGAGTGCAAAATCTGACATTTTGAAACCTCTCGTTGACCAAATTTCGTGCGACGGCTAAACTGACGCCAAATCAATGCGGTGGCTGTAGCTCAGTTGGCTAGAGCATCAGATTGTGGCTATGAGGGTCGGGGGTTCAAGTCCCCTCAGCCACCCCTTCCGAGAAACCC
>REEF01000399.1 GCA_007695205.1 Planctomycetaceae bacterium | reverse complement strand
CGTTCCGAGCCCGGCAGTCGGGCCGATTCCAGGCACTCGCCGACCCATCGCCGCTGATTTGCGTCCAATTCGGGCGAGACCTCTCGATGATAATCCAGCGTCTAATCGTAGCCGCCACGTTCATAGCTCTGGTTGAACGCCTGCTGAAGATCGACCACCACGCAAGAGATCGATCTCCACGATATTCGTCAATGTCCGCTGGTAGCTCGCCCGCTTCGCTAGATACTGTGCCTGCCCCCCTTTGTCATCCTTGTTGGTCGGAGACAATAATTCGATCACCGTTACCACGCGAGCGTCGTCACGAGTGCGGAGGGTCAAGAACTTTTGTGTTACCGAAATCATCGCGTCAGGGCGGAAATGCGCAGCTTCGTCATCCGAACTCAAAAACACGGATCGCTCGATGCTGACCGTATAGCGAGGCCGAACCTGCGGAACGATCAGGGCACGGATGATCGGGATCACATCCCCGTGGAAATCTTCCCAAAGCTGGGATTCGATAAAGGGATCCATGCCGGGAAACGGCGAAGCCATGATGTGTTCTTCCACTTGACTTGTCATCGCAACGGGCAGAAAGTTTATGAATTCTAGTCTCCACCGACGCTGATATCAACCAGAAAGGATGGAAATGAACCATCATAACAGAATACGAATTGGCTTGGCGACGTTGAGCTGTTGGATCGTCGGCTTTTCCATGATGGACGCAGGCGTGGCATACGGGATCGCAGCTCCACAACCGGCTCCCGATCCCGCTGGCCATCCCGAGCAAGACGTGATGGCTCAATTGCAAGATTACTTGTCCGCCAATCCGGAAGATCGAGCCGATTTGAGTGAACGGTCGTTTGGCACACAACCGCTGAACAAACAGCAGGCCGTCGAGGCCACGCGTTTGTTGGTCGAGCACCACCACCGCTGGATTGCAGAAAACCGCGGGGAAGAGCACACGACCCGATTGCTGACCTGGGGCGATCTGAAGATGCCGTATGATGTTCGGGTCTTTGGGGAAAGACCGGAATCCGGGCACAGCTTGTACATTTCGATGCATGGCGGCGGTGGGGCGCCTCGCCGAATCAACGATCAGCAATGGGAAAACCAAAAGCGATTGTATTCATTGGAAGAAGGCGTGTATGTCGCGCCCCGCGCGCCCACCGATACCTGGAACATGTGGCACCAGGCACACATCGATGCCTTTTTCACTCGCTTGATCGAAAACATGATCGTCTTCGAAGGCATCGATCCCGATCGCGTCTACCTGACCGGCTACTCTGCGGGCGGTGATGGCGTCTACCAGTTGGCGCCTCGCATGGCCGATCGACTGGCCGCTGCCGCCATGATGGCGGGACACCCCAACGACGCCAAGCCGGACGGCCTACGCAACTTGCCGTTCACGCTCCACATGGGAGAAAACGACTCGGCGTACCATCGCAATACGGTGGCCAAACAATGGGCAACGATGCTACACGAGCGGAATCAACAGGATCCGGGCGGCTACGTTCATTGGGTCGAAATCCATGCCGACAAGGGACACTGGATGGATCGCCAAGACGCGGCGGGAGTCCGATGGATGGCTCAGTTCCGTCGCGATCTGATTCCCGAGCGCGTCGTGTGGTTGCAAGACGACGTGGTTCACCGCCGTTTTTATTGGCTGGGGATCGGCGACCAGGACCCGATAGCATGGCAGCGGGTCGAGGCCATGCGAAAGGGCAACACGATTGAGATCCTTCACAGTGACCCCGATTCGCTGAAGATCTACTTCCGTGACGACATGCTGGACATGGATCACGAGATCACTGTCCTCTGGGAGGGAGAAGTTGCCTTCCAGGGCAAGGTGCCCCGAACCTTAGCAGTGATCCAGTCGACCTTGATGGATCGCGGAGATCCAAGCGCCATCTTCACGGGCGAGGTGATCGTCCCGATTCGGACCTCCAACCGGTGAAGCCTGTCTTCCGGCGGTCGGGAGCCCGTTTTTCGGCAGTGGCGCTGCGCTGGGCATCGCTGGGCCGAACAGGGTGAAGTCTCCGATGGTGACTCGACAGCGATCAAGGCGGGTACTCGGCACGGATACGTTCGTTGGCCCAGGCTTGATCTTCGGGGGCCAGCGGCGGCTGGCAGGGACAGTCATAACGTATCCGGTCACGGTAGCTGCCGGCTTCGTAAGCTTGTTCCAGGGCGGCGCGGAGGTCAAGTTGCACATCGGCATCGCCGCCTGCCAAAGGGACTCGGATCCACGGCAACGGTTGGCGCACCGTGCGGGGGTAGACCTCGAACCGGTTCCGTCGAGCGGCGGCTCGGTTGACCGAGACCAAGTAGTCATACCTAAACCGGCCCGCCACTTGGGCCTCGGGCACTGCCAACACGTGCGGGCCGAAACGCAGCAGATCGATTTCCACTAGATGCGCGTCGCTTGGCAGCGTACTTGTCGCGCCCCGGTCCCGCGTACTTGTTCGACGGGCTCACCAGTTCAATCACGGTAACGACCCGCATCCCGGATTCGCGGTCCAGAATCTCGATGTACAGCTCGCGGACCTCGATGTCCGGGACTTCGATCAACGCGGGCTCGTCCAGAACGGCGACTTCCGCCTGAGCGAATTCCCCATTCTCGCGGACCGACTGCCGGCCCCAAACATCCGGACCGATCGGACGCGGTTCCAGTCCCTCGACGTAGACCCGCTCGCCCACCGACGCGACGTAGCGAGGCCGGATGCGAGGCGTCAACTGGTCCCGCAGGTAGACGGCCATCGGACCATGAATCCCAGGAAAAACTTGCGGGTTTTCCAGATACGGGTCCATGCCGGGAAAATTCATCGCCATGCTTGGTGCTCCTGCCATCGTCGCGAGATGGAAACTGCCGAAAGCGAAACCCGCCCTGTGAAAACATCGCGGGCCACAGCCGCTCCGCGTCCGTGATTATACGTCATCGCGCATGATCGGGCAGTGGGCACGAGCGTCTCACGATCACCGGCACAAGCTATAAGTCAAGACCTGGCCCCACACGCCCCTTGACGCGGCGGCATTCGGGCATCCAATAGGAAGAGGGGCACTTCGCGCGCCCGACCGTGATTTCCGACAGTATTTTCAAAAGGATTACCAATGTCCAGGCTCTGGCACGACCGATTCGGCACGCCCACATCACTGCCGCAGATGGCTCCCACGACGGTTTCTCCCTCACGACTGCGCACCCTCGCTTTGGTGGTGCTGGTCGGCCTGGTTTCCGGCGTTGTGTACGGCCAGTTCGAATCGTCCTCGCAGGTGGACGTCGACGCCCGACTTTCCGTGGACGCGGTGCGGCCGGGCGATGCCTTCGAGGTGGCAGTCCGTTTTACCGTAGAACCGCCTTACAAGATCTACGGGCCGGAACAGGAAAGACCGTTGTTCGCCACCCGTGTGGAAGTGGAACCTCCGGAAGGAATGCGTCTGCTGGATGAACCCCTCTTTCCTCCCACGCAAGTGACCGAAGTCGACTACGGCCCCGATTTCCCCGACCGGGTCTATGTGTTCGCCGATCCGGTCGTCACCGTCGTCTTACGCATGGAACGGACGGAGGAGCCGATGGAAGATGAAGACGAGTTGGTTCTTCCGGTTCGGGTCACCTATCAGGCGTGTACCGACGTAGACTGCCTGGCACCGGTGCAGAACGCGCCGCTCGAGGTCGTTGTACCTTTGGCCCCGGTCGGCGCTGAGATAGTCCGGACCCACGAGGATTGGTTCACAGGCCTGGCGGACGCCCCCGCTGCACCGGTTGCTCAGGATCCGCCGCGACCGGATACCTTTGAGGGGCTCTGGCAGACGGGAGCGTGGAAGGCCATCGTTTTTGCGTTCCTGGCAGGTCTCGTGGCCAGTTTGACCCCGTGCGTGTATCCGATGATTCCGATCACCGTCGCGTATTTCGGAAGCCAATCCGGCGCGAATGTTCAGCGTCGGGTGTTTTTGGCGAGCCTTTACGTGTTCGGGATCATTCTGACGTTCACGATCCTGGGGGTAACCGTCGCTTTGATCGGGAAGGAGTTGGGAGCCCTGATGGGCCATCCCGTCGTGGTGATCGGATTCGCCACCTTGTTCGTCGCCCTGGCCCTTTCGATGTTTGGCCTTTACGAGATCCGCCCGCCCTCTGCACTGCTGCAAAAGGTCAGCGGCGGCGGAGCGAAACAGGGCCCGGTTGGGGCGTTATCGATGGGCCTGATGCTCGGGTTGGTCGCCGCACCGTGCGTGGGGCCGTTCGTGGCGGGCATTCTCGGAATGGTCGCCTCGTTGGCCGGCCAGGCCGATACGCTCGTGCAGGGCGTTGTCATGGGGGCGGCGGGGATGTCTGCGTTCGGGCTGGGCATGGGCGTGCTGTTCTTCGTGCTGGCAGTCTCCTCCTCTGCCCTCACTGCTTTGCCAAAGGCAGGGCAATGGATGGAGGACCTCAAGCGAGTCTTCGGCTGGGTGTTCATCGGCGCGGCCTTGTTCTTCCTCGATATCCTCATCCCGGCGGCTTGGACCGGCATCCTGTTCGCCGCCTGGTGCGTGGGGTTGGGGGTGTTCATGATCCGCTATACCGTCTTTCAGCACGTAGCTCTCCGCGCCGTAGCGGTCGGGCTCATCCTGCTCGGGGTGTATCTGCTGACCTGGACCGGCGTGAACACCGGTGTGCTCCGGGGATTGCCCGAAGCGCCTTTCCCCCGGTCGTTGGCGGGCGTGCTGTTCCTGCCCGCAGAAACCATCGACTGGATCGAGGACTATGACGAGGGGTTAAGGATTGCACAGGAAGAGAACCGGCCGATTCTCGTCGACTTCTGGGCACCCTGGTGCCGGCCCTGCATCGAGATGGACGCACGCGTCTTCAGCCGGCCTGACGTGGTCGACGCCATCGAGCCGTTTGTGCCCGTGAAACTGAACGTCGACATTCCCGAGTATTCCGATCTGAAAATCAACACCTTCGGCTCCCACGCCCTTCCGTACTACATCTTCCTTCATCCCGACGGAACGCCCACCGGCGTCGACTTGGAATACGCGGTGTCGGTGGAAGAGTTCCTTGACGCGGTGCGCCGGGCCGCGGAGCGGAAAAGGTGACAGGCACCAAATTCAGGGTGCTTGGGGAATCGACGAAAACGGGGGTCGGGAGTCGTTTTCGGAGAAGTCGCTTTCCATGCGGTGAATCGTTGGCCGAAAACGACTCCCGACCCCCTCGGCCTCACTCGTGCAACGCCACCGTGATTGACAAAGAACTCCTGGCCGGGTGCCTAGTTTGCCCGCTTCATGGCTCGATAGACCAGACCATCAGTGCCCCGTCTTTGCTGGTGCTGGCGAGGAATTTCCCGTCGGGGGAACAGGCCAGTTGGTAGACGATGTCTTCGTGCCCCGTGTACTGCTGGATCGGCTGGCCGCTCGCCGCATGCCAGATCCCGACGCCGCCGTGCAGGTCGCCGATGGCCAAGTGCTGGCCGTCAGGCAGCAGCACGACGCTGCACACGGTGATGCCCGGAGCCAAGGTGGCCTGCTGACGGCGGGAGGCGATGTCCCAGACCCGCACACCGTTCGGTCCGTAGGAGAACACCCGCTGGCCACTCGAGTCGAACAGCAAACCTTTGATCTCCATCGGGTGGCCGCCCAGTCGGACGAGTTCCTCGCCGCTGGCCGCGTCCCACAGCTTCACTTCGCCCGGCAAGCGGTGCTCGCGCCAGTTGCCGCTGCCGGTCGCCACCATCTGGCCGTCGGGCGAGAACGCGATCCCGGCCAGCGGCAACGGCTGGACGGGCGTGGTATGAAGCACCTGGCCGGTGGCCGAGTCCCAGAGTTTCGCCGTTCCTTCCCATCCGGCCGTGGCCAGAGTTGCTCCGTCCGGCGAGAAGTCGATCCGGCGCGTGCCTTCGGGATGCCCCGGCAGCGTTAGCCGGGTGCGCCCTGTCTGCGTGTCCCGCAACAGCACCTGGCCGTTGTACAGGCACACGGCCAACGTCGTCCCGTCGGGCGAAAAAGCCAACTGGCGGATGCGGACGGGATGCTCCGGCAATTGACGCACCACTTCGCCGGACGGCAACTGGCGAAGCGTGACGGTATGGCCCTCGTCGTCGGACGCCAGCAGTCGGCCGTCCGGCGAGATGTCCACAGCCATGATCGTGTCGGTTGGCCCCGGGATCGTCTTCAACGGCCCGGCCATCGGCCGCTCGAACGCCCGGGCCTTCCGCATCAAGATCTGCCCATCATAGGTTCCGATCGCCAGCGAGCTGGTATCGGGCGCGAACGCCACCGCGATCACGGGGCTGGCGAACGTGGGCGCCGCCCGCATCGTGCCGCTCGGGGACCACAGCCGGCAGGAGCGGTCCAAACCGCCACTGGCCAGCGTCCTGCCCTGTGGCGAAAACACCAGACTCCAGACCGCCCCCGTGTGGCGCTCGAGCACGGCCCGCAGAGGCACGTCGCCCGATCGTCCGGTGGCCTCGGCCAAACCGAGGTCCCAGACCCGAATCGTGCGGTCCTCGCTGCCGCTGGCCAACAATTGGCCGTCCGGCGAAAAGGCCACTGCACAGACCGCTTCGTCATGACCTTCCAGCGCGGCGATCGGCCGGGCGGTCTTCACGTCCCACAGCCTGACCGTTGCGTCGCTGCCGGCCGAAGCCAAACGCCGGCCGTCCGGCGAAAAGGCCACCGACCGCACCGCGCCGGTGTGCCCGTCCAGAGTCGCCTTTTCAGCTCCGTCCGGTACCGACCAGAGCCGCACCGTCTGGTCGAAGCCCCCAGAAGCCAACCATTGTCCGTCGCGGGAGAACGCCAGCGAAAACACGCTGCTGGTGTGTCCGGTCAACGTGCTTCGCAACGTCACCCGGAAAGATGCGTCCCGCTCGGAACCGCCATCCGCCGCTGGAGCCGGCGCCTCGATTTGCCACAAGGAGATCTCCTGGGCCGCCCCGCCCGTAGCCAACAGCGCTGCGTCGGGTGACAGGGCCATGCAAGCGATCTCGGCTTCCTGGTTCTTGAGGGTTCCCTCCAACTTGCCGGTTTCC
Source organism: Planctomycetaceae bacterium (assembly GCA_007695205.1). Lineage (GTDB taxonomy): Bacteria > Planctomycetota > Planctomycetia > Pirellulales > Pirellulaceae > SKKK01. The sequence goes on along the minus strand of REEF01000399.1, from coordinate 1,528 downwards.
GCGTTCCGGAACCGCACCGACCGGTCCGCGTGCAGAGAAACAATCCAACGCCCGTCCGGCGAGTAGGCCACGGCCAACACGGTGCTCAGTTGGTCGTCCGGGTCCGGCTGGGTTTGAAACACGGCCACTTCGCGCATCTCGGTCAGATCCCACAACGTCGTCGCCGAATCCCCGTGCCCCACGGCCAGGCGTTTGCCATCAGGGGTGAAAGCAAGGCAGTAGACCGGACCGGCCCGCCTGGCGCCGCCCGAGTCGACTGCTTCCAACGTCGCCGTCGGCTCGCCAGTGGCAACATCCCAGATCCGCATTAGGCCACTCGAAGTCCCACCGGCCAGCGTCTTGCCGTCCGGCGCAAAGGCGACGCAATGAATGGCGTCGTCCGGTGCGCTCCACTGGCGCACCAGTTCGCCGCTGCTGACGTTCCAGATTCTGACCGTTCCGTCCCAGCCACCAGAAGCCAACATCGTACCATCGGGCGAGAACGCCACCGCTTCGAACCGGTCGCCGTCGCCGGGCAGTTCCCGCAACAACTGGCCCGATTCCGCATCCCACAGCCGCACCGTACCATCGCGTCCGCCCGTGGCGACCGTTCGGCCATCGGGCGAGACGGCCACCGAAAACACGCCCTGCTGATGGCCCGACAGCTTCGTCACCGGCTTGTGGGAGTTGGCATCCCACACAATCGCATCGCTATCCAAACCGCCGGTGATCAGCCACTTGCCGTCCGGCGAGAATCGGATCGAATGCACCCTGCCCGCATGACCCATCAACTCGGCGACCACCCGCCCCGTCGCGGCGTCGTGCAAGCGCACGATCCGGTCGCCATCTCCGGTTGCGATCTGCTGGCCGTCTGGAGAAAACGCCAGCGATTCAATCCCGTCCGGCCGCTGCGTCTCGAAACGCTTGGTGCCGTCTGCCAGGTTCCATACGGTCAACCGGCCCATGCTCCGCTGCAACCCGCCGCTGACCGCCAACAACGTTCCATCCGGCGAGACGGCCACACCGGTCACCGGCCCCGGGACATCGATCAGCTCGAACGTCCGCGTCTCGAACGCCACCGGTTCCGGAAGCTCGCCGGTCCCAGGCAAGCCTTCTGCCGGCAACGGCTCGGCAGCTCCCACGACACAAGACAAGAACAGGATCACAGCAGCGAGAGTCATCGCGAGCATGGTCGAAACTCCTTCGAAAGAGATACCGGTAGCATCGGTTCGCAATCAATGTCCCATCCGCTCCCACCACACTATCGCACAATCGGCGCAGAATGGGTAGTGGTCAGAACGTGACGAGAGCCGACGCGTCGGACCGGGGTCGGCAGTCGTTTTCGGGCAACGAGCAACCTGATGGAAAGCGGCTCACCCGAAAACGACTCCCGACCCCTTCCGCCATCCTCCCGATTTCCATAAGCACCCGGCCAGGAGTTTCTTGTCAATTGAGGTAGCCTTGCATCGAGGACGCGGGCGCGGGCGGGGTCGAGAGTCGTTTTCGGCCAACGATCTACCACATGGAAAGCGGCTCACCCGAAAACGAC
>REEF01000466.1 GCA_007695205.1 Planctomycetaceae bacterium | reverse complement strand
GCGGGGTCGGAGACCCGCGCCGAACGGAGAACGGAAGCGATCCGCGCCGAACGGGCGCGTTGAACGACGCGCCAAATGACGATGGTTGAGCCGACGGTGCCGGTTCGACAGCGTCAGACGCCGGCGTTGCGTCGCTCTGATCTCGCATCTTGCGGACCAGTTGGTGCAGCCTCTCGGCGCCCAGGAAGACCACGGCATGTTCGGCGTCGCGGATGGGATGCTTCCGTCGATGACCGATCGAGTTGACGTGGTTGACGACCGCTTTCGCCAGGGATGGCATGAGGACCGTGTGTTGGGCGATCGCCCGGATGTCCGGATTCGGCGCGCCGGTCAGCGTCAGAATCCGTTGACATTCGTCCTTCAGATTGCGTGCCAGAAAGTGAGGGGCGGGAACGATCGATCTTTGCATGATTGTCAACCCCTGTTGGAAAGGGAAAAGTACGCCGGCCTGGGTGATGGTCCAGTTACCGCAGGAAATCCAGCAGACTGGTGTCCAGGGCGATTCTTGTCGACGCGTACACGAATTGCAGCAACGTCTGTTCGTTGGTCAGACGCAGCGCGACCTGCGCCATGTCCGCGGACTCCTTCTCGCTGATGATCTGCTGCGTTTGAAGCTGGAGATCACGGATCCTTTCGTCTAACGTTTCCAAGTGCTGGAGCTGAATCGACTGTTGCCCGATCGCGTTGGGGAGGTGTTCTTGCAGACGTTCCAGATCGCCGATTCTGCGGGAGATGGCTTGATGCCAATCGGCCGTCGGCCATTGCTGGGTGTTGCGCAAGTCGTCGCGCAGGGCCTGCAACACCTCGAAGGCGCCTGCCGTCTCCGTGAACTCGACATGATTCCAGCCGGTGCGCCGGACCGCCGTGGTATCGAGATTGACTACCCGTTGATCCCGCAGATGCAGTTGCTGGTTGGATGAGAAATCGATGGCGATCGGCGAGGTCGCTTCTGCACCGGACAGGATGCCGTCGGCCGTGATATCGATCGTCCCGGAGAAGCCGGGGGCGATCGCCGTGGTATCGAGGAACACGCGTTCACCCTCCGGACCTTCGACGAGCAGATCGGTATCAGCGGACGAAAACGACACCGCTTGGCCGCCGTTCAACGAGATGGTCCCGGACGAGCCATCGCCGCTGGCATCGTGCAGTCGGAGCACATGGCGTCCTGGCGGTCCGATGACCGTATCGCCGCCCGGCGAACTGGCGCCCGGGGCGACTCCGGACCCGGCGGTGAATGACGTGGCGACGTGTTCGACCGTCAGGCGGATGCTGCCGATAGCGTTGTCGGCACCCGTTCCAGGCGCCAGGCCCGTGCTGCCGAGGATCAGGGTGTCGCCACGGGAACGAGGCTGAAAGATCTCGGCCCCGGAAACGTCGGCCGGAACCGTCCGGCCCGGTGACACCACGACTTCGTTTCGTCCGTCCAGCCCCTGGTACCGGATTTCTCGGGAGTCGGCGGGGGATAATCCCCGGGCGATGGCGAACGGGGGAACCTTGGACTCGCCGCCGCCGAACAGGAAAGCTGTGCCGTGTCGGGCGTTGGCGACGTGAAACAACCGTTCCAGCAGGGATTCGACCTCCAGCGCCAATGACTCGCGTTCGGCCGTCGAGTCGGCTTGATGCGCCTGCAAGGCGACGTCCCGGGCCCGGGCCAGGATCTGGTTCGCGTCGCGTAGTAGCGAAACGCGATGATCCAGCAGCGCGCGGACGTCCCGCACGTTGTTCAGCTCGACGTCGAAGCGGGCCTGGCGCGCCTTGGCCAGGAGCGTCGCCTGCATTGCTTGCGGGTCATCCGAGGGCTTCAAGATCCGCAGACCGGTCGCGGCCTGTTGCTGCAATTGGGCCAGCGTTTTGGTCCGATCAGCGGATGCCTGGAGGGACCGCATCAGCATCGTATTGGGCGTGATTCGAAAAGTCATGCTTGTCCTCAACCGATCATCCTGAACAACTCTGTCAGCATCTTGTCCGTTTCGGAGATGACGCGGGCTGCTGCCGCGAAGCCCTTCTGGAACTGCAGCATCCGCACCAGTTCCTCGTTGATGTCGACCCCGGATACCCCCTGGACTTGAGCCCCCAGGTGTTGCTCCAGCAGAGCGAGCCTGTCGTGCAACGTTTCCGCCTCGCGCGCCCGCATTCCCGCTAGCGCGGTTTGATCCGCGAGGGATTCCTCGAACGTCGTTGTCCCGTCGCGCGTCGTCGCTGCCTCGCGCAAAGCGATCAGACTTCGTAAACTGCGCGTCTCGCCCGCCACGCCCGAGCGAGATAAGGCCAGCGAGTCGGGGCGGTCGACCAGGTTCGCGTTGACGTGGATGTCCCGTGCGGACTGGCCGGCGAAGAAGGTGTTCAGCCCCAATGCCGTCAGCAGGCCGCCGGGGTCCGGATCGGCGACCAGCGGCGCGGCGAACGCATCACCGAGCACCAGCGAGCCGGGATCGACGGCCAGGGAGATCCCGTCGCGGATCTGCAGGGGGGTTCCCGGTTCGTAGGTTTCGCCGAAGTCGAATGTCCCCAGCGTTTCTCCGTGGGCGTTGCGGACTTCGACCAGCGGGCCGTCGGCCGTTCCTACCAGGCCGCCCCGAGTCACGACGAAATGCCAGCGGTCGTTGCCGTCTCCCTGGAATTCGCCCAGCAGCCGGACATCCGACGAGCCCGCGATCGACGAGCGGTCGACGCCGGTCTCCAGGCGACCGGCGAAATCGAAGGCGAAACCGGGCTCGGCCGAGATCGACAAGGTATTGGTCAGCGGATCGACGGCCGCACGGATCGGCACGACCGATAGCGCAGCGGCCACATCCAACAGGCTGTCGGTCTGCGCGTCGACGTGGATTTCCCGGATCGAACGAGATCCGGTTGCCGTCTCGGTGATCGATACGAACAGGACGCCCGATTGGACGGGAAACACCGGGCTGGCTTGGGCCAACGGATCGCTGGCGCTGCGAAGCGACCGTTGGCCCTGCCATTGCGACGCGGGGCCGGATGGGTCGAGACTGGATGAATACACGCGATCGACAGCCGACATCAACGAAACAGCCAGGTCATCCAGAAGTCCTTGGAATTCCGGGATGATTTCATTGTGGGTCCGTAACCAAGCAGCCATCCGTCCGCCATCGGGCGGCAGCGGGCGGTCCCAGCGGTCCGACATCACCGTCAACGTACCGTCCGAACCGGACCGGACGCTCAGTTCGACGTGCAGCTCGCCCGCCACTTGGGCGCCCCCGGCCAGCAAGACCACCGGCTGATGGGGCCCCTGTTCCGCGGATTCCGCGCGGATGAATTGCGCGAGCGAATTGACCAGTTCGTCGCGCTGATCCAGCAGGTCGTTCGGGCGGTGTCCGCGCGCTAGGGAGCTGCGGATGCGGGCGTTCAGTTCCGTGATTTCCGCCAGGGTCCGGTTAGCCTCCCCAACGCCGGCTGTCAATTCCCGGCTCACGTGCCGCCGTAAGTTGTCGAAACCTTCCGCGAGTTGGCGCAATTCACCCGTCAACGAGACCGCTGCCTGCAGCACGATGGTCTTCTGGGTGCTGTCGTCGGGCTGCGCCGACAGCCGCTCGAGCTGATCGAAGAAGTCGCCCAAACGCTGATGAATCGTGCCGGGACCCGGCGTCATCAACGACTCGATCCGCGTCAGGATGCTGTACTCCACGGCGCTTGCGCTTCGGTCCGTGATGTTCGCCGTCAGCGACTGCTCCAGCAGGGCGTTGCGCAACCGCCCGATGCGCACCGCATCGACCCCGGTTCCGATCTGGTGTCCGTCGATTTCGATCGGCATACGGCTGCGGAAATCCACCACCTGCCGGTGGTAGCCCGGAGTATTGGCATTGGCGATATTCTGGGCGATCGTGTCCAAGGCGACCTGATGGGCCCGCAGTGCGGAGACGCCGGTCGACAAGTTCAAAAAGAGCGTCATGGGCACCTCAGCAATCGGCGTTCAGGAAGTTCGCACCGTCGACGGATTCCATCAGACCTTCCGCAGTATATCGGGACGGACCGTCGGCTTTTCCCAGCAGGCAGCCCAGCAGACGTTGCAGCAGACCGATCGATTGCCGCAACAGCGTCGAATTGCCGCGGTGGATGCGTTCGATATCGTCGCCGATCTGCAGCAACCGTTGGCGGCTGGCCAGCAGGGACTGTCGCAAGGCCGTGGGGCCCCGGTCGCTGACGACTCGTAGCGTGACCTGTTCGGCGGGGATTTCCAGTGCCTGGGCCAGCCGCTCGCGGAGCAGGCGTCGCGTTTCGTGCAGCTCCGTTGCCAGCCGCCCGCTTTCCTCTTGTTCCCGGAGGGCTTGCAACAGCGGTTCCATCCGGCCCGCCATCAGTGCCGCTTGCATTCTCAACAGCGATTCCTTGGATGTTTGCAGGACTGCTTCTTCCTTCTCGAAGTGAGACAGGCAGAGCAGGGCCAGCCGCTCGGGAACTTGCGTGGTTGTGCGATTCATGGGTCACTCGGTTTGTGTCGAAGCCAGATACGATTCCACCGCCCGTGCCAGTCCGAAGCCGCCGGACTGTGCAATGTGGTCGCCCAAGTACAGATCGAACAAGCCGCCCAGCGTATCGGAGTTCTCTCCGGCGAACAGCCCCTCGCCGTTCAGCGATTCCCGCATCTGCTTCAACAGCATCGTCACGAACAATCCTTCGAAAGCGGCCGCCGCTTCTTCGGCGGCAGGGAACCCCCGGGTGTCTGCTGCTGGTTCGAAGGGGATCGCGGGACCATCGTTCGGTGGGGACGACAACAACAGGCTGCCGATATGCATACGTCGCTCCTTTGTCTATCTGCGGATCACTTCTGCGTGCAGGGCGCCGGCGTCCTGCAGCCGTTCTAGAATATCGGCCAGGACCGACGGTGAGACGCCCAGCGTGTTCAGGACGCTGGCCAAGTCGCGCACCGAGACGGCCTCCTCGAGCAACGTGACCGGATTCGCCTCGTCGGTCACCTCCAACTGCGTACGCGGCACGACCACCGTAGCGCCGCCTTGAGCGAACGGAGCAGGTTGCGAGACCTCGGGGGATTCCGTGGTGATCACGGTCAGATTGCCGTGGGTGAGGGCCACACGCGAGAGCTTGACGTTCTCCCCGATCACGACCATGCCGTCGGCGATGATCACTCGCGCCTTGGCGGTCGGGACAACTGTCAGGTTCTGGATCTGCGCGAGGAAACGTTGGACGTTCGCGCCCGGCTCGCGGGGCACGCGCACCGCGACCAGATCCGGGCTGACGGCGATCGCCGTCCCGGGAAACTCCAGGTTGACCGCGTCGGCGATTCGGCAGGCGTCTTCCAAATCGGCGTGTTTGAGAGAGAAGTTGACGATCCCGTCCTCCCAGGGCGGCGGGGCACAAATGGCTTTTTCGATCGTCGCGGTCACATGCCCCACGACCGAGCCGTTCTGTTGGACCGTCGCTGCCTGGCCGCTGCGCGCGAACCCGGCCGTCCGGACGGGGCCGCTGGCGATGGCATAGACCTGTCCATCCCAACCGACCAGCGGTGTCGCCACCAGATAACCGCGGTCCAGACTGGTGGCGTTGTCGATAGCCGATACGGTGGCCGAGATGGTCTGTCCGGGGCGCCGTCCGGCTTCCAGGTTGGCCGACACCATCACCGCGCTCAGATTGTCCGTCTGTTCCCGTGTATCGTTCAAGATGTTCAATCGCCTTGCCTCGTCCGACCGGACGCCCATGTGATCGAGCATGTGGCTGAACAGCATCCGCGTCGACGGATTGTTTCCGCCCGTTCCGTTCAACCCGGTGACCAACCCGATCGCCTTGATCACGTTCTGGTGACGCCCCTCCATATCCGTCAGCTCTTGAATACGGACGTGCGGTTGAGCGTAAAGGTCGGCGCATGCGTGCAGCAGTCCCGCGCACAACAGCAGCGCCAAGCCTTGGCCTTGAACGATGTTGCGGAGCGTCCCGTTGGTCATCCTTGCCCTCCTTGGCATGGTAGTTTCTTCAAAACGGCCAGACCCAGTTCCCGAGCCGGCCGAGCCACCCCTGGTTGACGAAACGCGACTCCGGTCCGTGCGACTGGTAGGAGATTTCCAGATCCAGTACTTTCCGTGACTGGACGGTGTTGTCCAATCCGACGTCCAGGTAGCGCACCTTTCCCGAGATCGACAGATGACGATTGTCCCCTTCGACGCCGACCTGTCGCCGCCCATGGATCACGAGATCTCCGTTCGGCAGCACGTCGACGACCGAGACCGTGATACGGTCAGAGAACGCGCGCTCGCTGGAAAACGAAGCATCTCCGGAGAAATCCCGATTCGAGTCCGCAGCGAAATCCTGACTCAAATCACCGGCGGAACGTCCGAAAATCCCCGCGGCGGCGAATCCGAGTCCCAATGCCGACCTCGCGTTGCTCTGTTTGTTCATCGAACGCCGATCTTGATTCGCGACCCCCGTATTCTCGTTAATCAATACCGTCAGTTGGTCTCCGACGCGGCGTGCGCGGGTGTCCTCGAACAGGAACGCGTGCCGGGGCTGATGGCTGGGCCACAGAGATTGGGCGCGAGCCTGGACGCTTGTTGCTAGAACCAGCAGCATCAGCAGCCAGCATCTCGCGGGCATTGCGAGTGGCGTTTGTCGTCGTCGATACCCCATGACTCTCTCTCCTTGTACTACAGCCGAATCTCGATCGCCCCCGGTCCCACGACGCGTCCCGAGACGATCTTGCCTGTCTCCGGATTGCGGACCCTCACGTTCTCGCCCACGCGTCCATGATCGAGCGACTCGGCGTTCATCAAGGTCACCCGCAAACGTCCTTTCGACGCCACCAGACGGACCAATTCACGCGGCCGGATCAGTACTTCCCGGCTGGCCGTGTCCTCCGTGTCGTTCCAGCGGATCGGTTGTCCGGGGCGGATGGCGACTCGGGCTGTGCGGCCCGTCAGCTCTTCCGGTACGGCGAAGCGGGCATGTTCGCTGATCCGCACCCGTTGCCTTTCAATTCGGTCCCCATCGAAGGTTTCTCCGCGCGGCACCAACTGCCTGGCAACGGCCACTTCGCGCAGCACCCCCACATCCAAGGACGCGATCCAGGTCCTTAACGGTTGGCCGCCTTGGATGACCGTGACGCGGAGCGACGTGGGGCCAAGCGGCACGATCTGCGGGGTCTCGACATCGATCCGGAGGTCCACGGTTTGGCCGAGTTGGAGTCCCGGCAACTCGGGAATCCGCGACTTGATGTGAAGATCCCACTGGTGAGCGGGAATCCCGAAGCGCTCTTCCAACGCCGAGGCGATCGACTCGCTCAGAATCGTCTCGTCGACCAGCGGAGCAGGAGCGGCCAACGTCGCGGCCGATGCGCCGCTGATTTCAAAGCAATCGCCGGCGATGCCGTCCAGCAGCAAACGGGCGCGGATTCTTCCCTGCGAAAGCGGACCAGCCGTTTTCAAGTCCCCGCGTTCCAACAGATCCAGCGCGGCGATCCGCCGCCGCAGTTCGGAAGATCCCCCGCTGACCATCGCGACGTCGCCGATCGAAACAACACCCGGGCGGCGGGGCACGGATTCGCGCAAGATCACCTGCACGCGATCCCGTCCGTCGCATTCGGCTGCCCAGGCGGCTGCGCCCAGAATCCCGGTCAACGAGCACGGAAGAAGCCAAAGCAGCGCGATCCACATTCTGCTGTACATCGCCATCACCTCACGATCTGGCTGGTGTTGCTGAGCATTTCATCCCCGGCCCGAATGGCCCGCGAATTGATCTCGTACGCGCGCTGCGCCGTGATCAGGGCGACCATTTCTCGGACCACCTCGACGTTGGACCGTTCCAGGAATGCCTGCCGCAACGAACCGCGACCGTTCAACCCCGGGGGCCCGCCCATCGGCTCGCCCGAAGCCAGCGTCCGGGAGTAGAGATTGCCGCCCTCGCTGCTCAGCCCCGCCGGATTGACGAACGTGTAGAGCTGCAGGGTTCCCGCCGCCAGCGATTCCCCGTTCACCACCGCACTCACGCGGCCGTCGGGGGTGATTGTCACGCTGGACGGGGCGGCGTTTTCCGGGATTCTCAGGCCCGCATCGACCATGTGCCCGTCTGTTGTCACCAGGTAGCCGGCGGCGTTCACACGGAACGCACCGTCCCGCGTGTAACGTTCCTCGCCACTGTCCAGGACCACACGGAAGAACCCTGCGCCTTCGATGGCCACATCGGTGGCGTTTCCGGTTTCTTCCAACGTCCCGGGGGTGAAGATCTTCGTCGTCCCCGTCGCTCGGACGCCGCTGCCGATCTCCAAGCCCGTGGGCGCCAGTTGAGCCGCACTGATCTCGGCGCCCGCCGGGCGGATCTTCGCGTACATCAGGTCGGCGAAATCCAGTTGACTCCGCTTGAAACCACTGGTATTCACGTTCGCCAGGTTGTTGGCGGTCGTGTCGATCAGCAGCTCCTGCGCCCGCATCCCCGTGGCGCTCGTGTAAAAAGCCCTGAGCATAGTCTTCCAATCTCCGTCTGGATCCGGCCGTTTTAGAGTCTTCGGTCGTAGGATGCGTGCACGGTGCGCGCATCTTTGTAGGTTGGGAC
>REEF01000722.1 GCA_007695205.1 Planctomycetaceae bacterium | reverse complement strand
GACCGTACGGCTGCACTGGGTTTGCTGAAGTTTTTTCCCGGGTTCCTTCGTCCAGGCACTTGACATCTGGACTCTCGGGTCATCTAATCCATTGGCCATTGGTTTTCCCGCCAGTAGCTTCCTCAAGCCCGCCCAGATTCCAGTTTGCCTGGAGGAACCGTGAAGGAGCGATCGGATATGAATTTGTCTGGTGATGGATCGGTAGATGCTCTTGATCCTGTGGGGCAGCAGCCTCTGGACCTGAGCTTATTGGATTCTATTCTGGACGATTTTCGGGGCCGTCCAGGTGTGTTGATCCCGATCTTGCAGCGAGCCCAGGATGCGTACGGGTACTTGCCTCGCGAGGTGTTGCGGGTGATTTCTCAGAAGATGCTGATCCCGTTGAATCATCTGTATGGGGTCGCGACGTTCTACGCTCAGTTTCGTCTACAGCGCCGTGGTCGGCACCTGATCCGGATCTGCGATGGCACGGCGTGTCATGTGCGCGGCAGCGGCAAGAGCATCGAGGCCATCGAGCGGTCATTGCGGATTGCGCCGGGCGAGACGTCGACGGACTACCGTTACACCTTGGAGATTGTGTATTGTCTGGGCTCGTGCGGGTTATCGCCCGTCGCGGTGGTGGACGACCGGGTCCATGCCGGTCTGACGCCCGAATCGCTGGTCCAGCATTTGGAGAAATTGGAGTAGGAGGCGGTGGATGTCTGTGGTGAACAGTCTCGAAGAATTTCAGCGGATGCGTGAAGAGATCAGCCAATCGGTGCGAGCGAGTCGCCGGACCGACACGGTGATCACGGTTGGCATGGGTACTTGCGGGATCGCCGCTGGCGCGCGAGAGACGTTATTGGCCATTCAAGCCGAACTGGTCAAACGTCAAATCGAGGCCTCGGTGGTCACGGCCGGCTGCATCGGCGTCTGTGTCTGCGAACCGCTGGTGGATATCCAGCAAGCGGGCCATGGCCGCATCGTCTATGCCAAGATCCAGCCGGATATGGTCCCACGGTTGATCGAATCCCATCTGATCCTCGGAGAACCCATCCGCTGCTGGGTCGTGGGCCGCATGGAGGTCGAGGCATGAATTGGCTGCCGGTCTTCGAATGGTGGGAGAATCGCCTTTTTCCGAAATAAGACGAAAGCGTGAGAGCATGGACTTGAACTTACCGGATCCCTCCGTCGCCATCGGTGGCAGCGTGACCGTGTGCGGCGGCGAGCGTTGCAGTTCGGCTCGTTGCCAGCGAGTGTTACGAGCGTTCGAGGTCGAGTTGAATCGGCGAGCGTTGGGGCGCAACGTTCAGCTTGCTCCGTCCTTGTGTCGAGGTTTCTGCTCGGTGGGTCCGATCGTCGTGATCCAGCCGGCGGGCGTGTTGTATTGCCGGGTCGATGCAGAGGATGTCCCGGAGATTGTCGAGCAGACGTTGATCCAGGGCCGGATCATCTCGCGGTTGGTCTACGACGAACCAGAGACGATGCGTTCTCTGCCGGCCTACCGGGACCTTCCTCTATTCAGCAAGCAAGTTCGGATCGCGCTGCGGAATTGCGGGTTGATCGATCCCGAGCAGATCGAGCCGTACATGGCTCGCGACGGATACGCTGCATTGGCCAAGGTGCTGGGCGAGATGTCGCCGGACGAGGTGATCCGCGAGATGAAGGCTTCGAAGCTACGAGGCCGCGGGGGTGCGGGTTTTTTGGTGGGCGCGAAATGGGAGTTCTGCCGCCGATCGCCGGGCGAGCCGAAATATGTGATTTGCAACGCGGACGAGGGCGATCCTGGCGCGTTCATGGACCGTTCGATCTTGGAAAGCGATCCGCACAGCGTGCTGGAGGGCATGACGATCGCCGCGTACGCGATCGGTGCCCGTCATGGGTATATTTATTGTCGCGAGGAGTATCCGCTGGCGATCGACCGACTGCAGATCGCGATCCATCAATCGCGCGATTGGGGCTTGTTGGGCGATGACATCTGCGGGACGGGGTTCGCGTTTGATGTGGAGATCAAGGAAGGTGCCGGCGCGTTCGTTTGTGGCGAAGAGACGGCCTTGCTGGCTTCGATCGAGGGACGGCGCGGCGAGCCTCGCCCCCGGCCTCCCTACCCCGTATCGACCGGATTATGGAACCAGCCGACCAACATCAATAACGTCAAGAGCTATGCGATGGCGCCGATGGTGATCTTGCGCGGTGCCTCGTGGTTCAACCGCATCGGCACCGCGACGTCGCCGGGAACCGCCGTGTTCGCGCTGACGGGAAAAATTCGGAACACGGGGCTGATCGAGGTGCCGATGGGCATCCCTTTGGGCGACATTATCTTTGATGTGGGCGGCGGGGTGCCGGACGGCAAGAAATTCAAAGCCGTGCAGACCGGCGGGCCTCTGGGTGGTTGTCTGCCGGCAGCCGCGCTGAACACGCCCGTGGATTTCGATTCGTTGGCCGAAGCGGGGGCGGTGATGGGTTCGGGCGGCATGATCGTGTTGGATGACGACACGTGCATGGTCGAATTCTCGCGATACTTCCTGCTGTTCGCTGCGGCCGAATCGTGCGGCAAGTGCGTTCCGTGCCGCGTGGGCGGCCAGCGGTTGCTGGAAGCCCTGACACGTATCAGCGAGGGGCAGGGAACTCGCAAGGACTTGGACATCATCCGAGACGTGTCGGTCCACATGATGAACTCGTCCCTCTGCGGACTCGGCCAACGCACCCCCGGGCCGGTGCTGGCGGCGCTGAAGTTTTTCGAACAGGAATTCATCACGCACGTGGACGATCGGCTGTGCCGTGCTGGTCAGTGCCGCGCGCTGGTGCGCGCCCGCTGTATCAACGCCTGCCCGGCGGGAGTTGATTCGCCCGCTTACCTGGCATTGATCGCGCAAGGCCGTTACGCCGAAGGCTTGGCCATCCATCGCCGCCGCAACCCGTTCGCGCTGGTTTGTGGCCGAGCCTGTCCGGCGTTTTGCGAGACAAAATGTCGGCGAAGCGAACTCGACCAACCGATCGCGATCCGGCTGGTCAAGCGATACATGGCCGACCATGAACTGGAAAAAGCCTGGGACCCCGAACCCATCGGTACGGAAGCCCAGCGGAAGACGGCTTCCCAGCACAAGGTGGCCGTGATCGGGGGTGGGCCAGCCGGATTGACAGCCGCCTTGCGTTTGGCTCAACGCGGGTATCGCGTCACGGTCTACGAGAAATACCCCGTAGCCGGCGGCATGATGTCGTGGGCGATCCCGGCTTATCGTTTGCCGCGAGCTCCGCTGTTGGCCGAAATCGACAACGTTCGTCGTGCGGGCGTCCAGATCGTCTGCAATCAGGCGCTGGGCCGCGACTTTTCATTGGACGATCTCTTCCACCAACGAGGCTACCATGCCGTGGTGCTGGCGATCGGAGCCCATCGCAGCCGCCGTTTGGGCATTGCCGGTGACGAGAAACCCGGCGTCTTCGACGGCGTGGAATTCCTGAGCCGCGTGGCCGGCCAAGCGACCATGCAGGCAGTGGGTCTGAGCTATGACCTGCCCCTGCCCGATGTGCTGGGCAAGCGAGTCGCGGTGGTTGGCGGCGGCGATGTGGCCATCGATGTCGCTCGATCCGCCCTACGGATGGGTGCCCGAGAGATCCATGTCATCTACCGTCGGGAAGGCGACGACATGCCTGCGGCTCATCTGCCCGAAGAGATCGAAGCAGCTCGCCAAGAGGGCATCCGCTTCCATACACTGGTCAATCCCGTCCAGGTGTTGGGCAATGGGTCGGTGACCGGCGTCCGGTTACAGCCGCAGCGATTGGCCGACTTTGATGATTCCGCTCGCCGTCGCCCGGTACCGTTGGGTGCCGACTCGTACGAGTTGAACGTCGAGATGCTGATTCCGGCCATCGGCCAGGTACCGGACCTGGACTGGTTGCAGGGCACCGACATCGCTCGGCGTCGAGGCGACACGCTGGTGGTCGATGACGCCTTCAGCACCACGCGCCCCGGCGTCTTCGCCGCAGGCGATGCGGTGACCGGCCCCGCCACGATTGTCGAGGCGGTGGCGCAGGGCAACCTGGTGGCCCAAGCGGTCGCCCATTGGCTGGAGTCCGGCCAGTTGGTCAAGCCCTATCTGGAGCCCGATCGGACCGACGTGCCGCAGGTATTCGAGCTGGAGGATTATGCCGATCACCAGCGCCCCCTCACGCCTCGACGGCCCGTCGAACAGCGTGACAACAATTTCGACGAGGTTGAAACGGGCTTCGACCAACAAGCAGCTCAAGAGGAAGCCCGTCGCTGCCTGCGTTGTGATCTGGAATGGGCCGAAGCCATGGCGGCCGAAAAAGAGAAACACAGATGAACACCAAGCTCAAACGCTTACTGCCCACTGACAACCGACAACTGACAACCGACAACTGCCAATGAGCAAGAACACGATCACATCGGGGACGGTAAAGATCACGCTGAACGGACGAGCCGTTCATGCTGGAGCCGGCCAGACCGTTTTGGAAGCCGCGTCGGCGGCCGGGATCGATATCCCGGCCTTATGCCATCACCCGGCCTTGCCGCCCGAAGGCGCTTGCCGCGTCTGTTTGGTGGAAATCAAGGGGCAACGTACCTTGCAGCCCGCCTGTACGTTTCCGGTATCCGAGGGGATGGAGGTCCGGACCGAGACTCCGGCGGTGGTCTCGGCTCGGCTGTTCGCGGTGCAGATGATCTTCTCCGAACGAACTCATTACTGCATGTACTGCCCGGCCAGCGGTAGCGACAGCACCACGGATTGTGAATTGCAGAAATTGGCGTATCGCTACGGGATGGCTTTTTGGGAACATCCGCCCAATTTTGCGAAGTCCTGGCCGGTCGATGCGACGGGTAAGTATTTTGTGTTCGATCAAGGCCGCTGTATCCTGTGTCGTCGTTGCGTCCGGGCATGCCGCGAATTATCGGCCAACCATACGTTGGGGGTGCATCAGCGAGGTGCGCGAACGATGGTTTGCGCAGACGACCATATACCATGGGGAGAATCGACGTGCGTGATGTGCGGCAGTTGCCTGCAGGTCTGTCCGACAGGCGCCCTGATGGACCGCCGCAGTTCCTTCATGGGCCACGAGACGGACGTCCGGCGGATCAAGACCACGTGTCTTGGGTGCAGCGTCGGATGCGGGATCGAGTGCCTGGTTCGCGACGATACCTTGGTACAGATCGAAGGTGATTGGGACGGACACAACCGAGGCCTGTTATGTTTGGAGGGGCGTTTTGGGGTGCTGGACGTCGCCCCACCGCGCGTGACGCAACCGCTGGTCCGGAAAGACGGGCGACTGACGCCTGTCGGCTGGGGCGAGGCACTCGAGCGGGCGGCCAACGGCTTGCGTCAAGCGGACTCGGTGGCGGGACTGGTTTCCCCGCGGACGATCAACGAAGGTCTGGTGGCCTTCACGAGTTTCTTCAACGAGGTGCTGAACAGCGATGAAGTCGCCTTGCTGCACGGTCACATGCCGCCGGTTGTCGGCGATCCGGCGTCGATCGGGGACTTAAGCGCTGCGGACTGCGTGATCGTGGTGGGCGGCGATCTGTTGGAAAATCAAAAGGTGGTCGGTTATCTGACCAAACGAGCGTTCGATCGTGGTGCGCAACTGGTGATCGTCAACGATTCGCGAACCGGGCTGGATCCCTACGCTCATCAACGGATGAAGCTGGATGCGATCGCCCATACGGGCGCATCGCCGTTCGAGCGATTGCGGTACACCTACCATCTGCGTTTGGAAGGGGTCTCGAAAGTCAAATCGGCGGTCGAATCGGCGCGCTCGCCTGTGGTGATCTATGGTCCGAACCTGAGCATTGCCGTCTATGCCGCGCTTCGCGGTCTGGCTCGCAAAGCCCGTTTCCTGCCGCTGGTCGAAGGCGTGAACGCGGCGGGGGCCGCTCGCCTGGGCTTGACCGCGCGAGCCGTCCAAGGCGATGCGTTGTTCATCCTGGCGGGTGATGAATTGCCGAACGGCAAGAAGCTGCCCCAGGCCGAATTTACCGTGATCCAGTCGGCGTACGAAACATTGTGGACCGAGCACGCAGACGTCGTGCTGCCGGCCCGCTGCTGGACCGAGAAGCAAGGAAACATCGTGAATTTGGAGGGCCGGGAACTGCCGGTTGTTCCGCTGACTCAAGCTCCGCCCGACATCCATCCCGATTGGGTGACGTTGGCCACGCTGTCGTCGCTCTTGGGAAACGCCGTACTGTACGGTTCCATGGCGGAAGTCCAGCATTCGATGTAATGGAAGAAACCGATGAACGAAAAAGTTACTGTCGCGTCCGATTGGCTGGCTGGGTGTGCCGGTTGTCACATGTCGCTGCTGGATATCGACGATCGGCTCGTGCAACTACTGGATTTGGTCGAATTGCGCGCGACGCCGATCACCGATTTGAAACATCCGGACCAGCAGGGTGTGGATATCGGCATCCTGGAAGGCGCGGTCGCCAACTCGTCGACCGAAGAGGTCGCTCGGCGGATGCGCAGCCGTTGCAAGACCCTGATCGCGCTGGGGGATTGTGCGGTGTTCGGTGGCGTGCCCGCCATGCGAAACGCCGTCACCGCAGCGGTCGCGCTGCGGCGAGCGTATATCGAGACGGAAAGTACGGTCGACGGGATCGTGCCGCAACATGAGGACCTGGCGGTGATGCAGGAGGTTCGACCGTTGGATCAATTGGTATCGGTCGATATCTATCTACCCGGCTGTCCACCGTCGGCAGATGCGATTTTTTACGTGTTAAGTGAATTGGCTGCCGGCCGCCAGCCCACGCTACGCGGCAGGTACCTGGATTGGCATTAGGGGTGCGAAAGACCGATGGGAAGCAAAGTAATCATCGAACCGGTGACTCGAATCGAAGGGCACGCCAAAGTCGTCGTGCATCTGGGCGACGACCAGCAAGTCGAGCGGGCCTTTTTCCATGTCAACGAGTTCCGCGGGTTCGAGAAGTTTTGTGAAGGTCGCATGTACTTCGAGATGCCGCAGATCACGCCGCGCATCTGCGGCATCTGTCCGGTCAGCCACCACCTGGTGTCCGTCAAGGCCTGCGATCAGATCCTGGGGGTCACGCCGACTCGGCCCGCCCGATTGCTGCGCGAACTGATGCACATGGGCCAAACGATCCAATCCCACTCGATGCACTTCTTCGAACTGGCAGGCCCGGACCTGCTGCTGGGGTTCGATGCCGATCCGGCGATCCGCAACGTCGCGGGCTTGGTGGCCGCCAATCCCGAACTGGTGCACAAGGCCATCCAGTTGCGTCGCTTCGGCCAATCGCTGATCGCGACCCTTGGCGATCGCCGCATCCACCCCACATTCGCCGTGCCTGGTGGAGTCAACCAGGCGCTGGACTCGGCCGACCGCGATACGTTGCTGGCCGAGATCGATACGATGATCGGCTATGTCCTGGAAGCGCTGGCCATCATCAAGGACTGGGCCGATCGTCACCAGGAACTGCTGGGAGAATTCGCCTCGTTTTCGACCGGTTATCTGGGCATGGTCGGCCAGCAGAATTCGCTCGAATTGTACGACGGCCCGTTGAGGCACGTCGGTCCCGACCGAGAGGAACTGCATCGATTCGACGGCAGTGATTATTTGGAGTATATCGGCGAGCACGTCGAACCGTGGACCTATCTGAAGTTTCCCTTCTTCCGGGACACCGGTTGGCCCGACGGTGTTTATCGAGTCGGACCGTTGGGACGGTTGAACGCCGCCGACAAGATCGCCACCCCGTTGGCGCAGGTCGAGTACGAAATCTACCAACAGATCTGCGGTGGGCGGACGGTCGAAGGCACTTTGTACTACCACTACGCCCGGTTGATCGAGGATCTGTACGCGGTCGAACGAGCGCGCGAGATCCTGGAAGATCCCGAAGTGCTTTCGAAAGATCTGTTGATCAACGCCAAGATCACCAACCTGGAAGGCGTCGGCGTGCTGGAAGCGCCCCGCGGCACCTTGTTCCATCACTACTGGATCGACGAGAACGGCAAATTGGAACGGGTGAATCTGATCGTGGCGACCGGCAACAACAACTATGCGATGAGTCGAGCGGTCGAGGAAGTCGCAAAACGTTATCTGGACGGCACGAACATCCGGGAAGGCGCGCTCAATCGCATCGAGGCCGCTATCCGTGCCTACGACCCCTGCCTCTCCTGCTCGACGCACGCCTTCGGCCAGATGCCCCTGGAACTAATCCTGCTAGATCCCGATGGCACCGAAGTCCGCCGCATCCACAGGTTTTAGCGACCGCGCAGAAATAACTTGGACGCCGTCCACCGATTCACACCGTCGCCCGTGCAAGCGATCTGCCGATGGCGGGCGACTGGCAGCGAGCCCGCGAGATCTACCGTTGGTACCTGCCTCTGCTGCACCTGGATACGCACGTCAAACTGGGTGCTGGACATCATCCGACAGGGCATCGCGACTCGGCCGCCACTGGATGCGTGATAAGCATCGGCAAATGAATTTGTGTGGCGTTTTGCAGAAGGGGTCGGGAGTCGTTTTCGGAGAGAGCGTTATCCACATGGTTCGTTGTTGCCCGAAAACGACTCCCGACCCC
>REEF01000923.1 GCA_007695205.1 Planctomycetaceae bacterium | reverse complement strand
GCCGAGTATCGTTTTCTGCGCCGGATCGGTGCGGATGCGGTCGGTATGTCCACGGTACCGGAAGCTCAAGCTGCCCTATTTTGCGGTGTCAAAACGCTTGGACTTTCCATCATCACCAACGTGGCTCGGCCCGATGCGCCTCATGTCGTCCACGCGGAAGAGGTCATCGCTGCCGCTCGAACGGCTGAGCAAAAAGTCGGCACCCTGGTCCTACAACTGCTGCGGCACCATGCGACAGAGGGGACTGACCTGTCCACTTGAAGGTGCCTTCGCAGACGACCGCCTGCCTTGCCACCGACCTTCCACACGCAGCCATCTTGCTTGAACGGCCATGGGATGGGATGATCACAGCATGGAAAAAGACCGTATCGAAGCCGATTTACGAGGTTTGCTGGATGGCGAAGTGCGTTGCGACGAGGCCTTCCTGCAAATGTACGCTAGTGATGCAAGCATCTATGAAATCCGGCCGGTCGGGGTGGTGCGACCTCGGGGGCTGAGCGACGTGGTGGCTTGTGTGCAGTATGCGGCCGAAAACGAGATCCCCATCCATGCGCGGGGAGCCGGTTCCGGTCTGGCCGGCGATTCGCTCGGTCCCGGTCTGGTGCTCGATTTCTCTCATAGCATGCGGCGGATCATCGCGATCGACCAGGACACGGTGGTGGTCCAACCGGGCGTCGTGTTGGCTCATCTGAATCGGCAACTGGCCAAGTCGGGACGCAGCTTTGGCCCGGACCCTGCGACTCGAAGCGTGACCACCATGGGCAGTGTGTTGGCGGTCGACGCGGCAGGCTCGCATTGGCCGATCTATGGTTCGGCACGAGACCATATCCTCAGCATGCAGGTGGTCCTGGCTGACGGTCAGGTCATCCAGGCGGGCCAGCACGATGTCCACGATCCCGCCGCCGCATCGACGCAGCCGGTTGGCCAGCAACTGGCAGGGCGCATCGCCCAGTTGATTCGACGCGAAGAACCGCTGATCGCTCAGCATCCATCCCGCGCGGTTTTGGACCGTTGCGGCTACCAGATCCATGACGTCCTGCAAGACGGCCAATTGAATCTGGCTCGGCTGATGGTCGGGTCGGAAGGAACGTTGGGGCTGATCACCGAAGCGCGTGTTCGCACCATCGCGCTGCCTCGATACCGAGGACTGGCTCTGCTGTTTTTCGACCGTCTGGATTCGGCCGCTCGAGCGGCATTGGAGATCGTTCAGCGCGGTGTGGCCACCTGCGACTTGATGGACCGCCGTCTGCTGACGATCGCCCGCGAAATGGACGTGCGTTACGAGTTGCTGATCCCACCGGAAGCCGAGGCGTTGTTGCTGGTCGAATATGGTGGGGATGACATCAGCCAGGTGGGCGATCATCTTCGAGCGATCGTGTCCGATATGACCCGTCATCGTCGATTGGCCTTCGATTCGCGGCTGACCATCGAGAAAGACGAACGCGATTTCTACTGGCGTCTTTCGCGGCGAGTCGTATCGACGTTGTACCGTTTGAAGGGCAATACGCGTGCCTTACCGTTCATCGAGGACATCGCGGTACCGCCGGATCGAGTCCCCGAGTTCCTGGTGCGGGCTCAGAACGTCTTCAAGGCGCATGCCGTGACGGCCTCGATGTTCGGCCATGTGGGACACGGCCAGTTGCATTTCCGCCCTTTTCTGGATCTGGCCGATCCGAGTCATCTGCGGATCATGCAGGAGTTGGCTACGGACCTTTACGAAGAGGTGTTGCGGTTCGAGGGAACGGTCAGCAGCCAGCATGCGACAGGCTTGAGCCGCACCTGGTTCGTCCGGCGTCAATTCGGCCCTCTGTACGATGTCTTTCGAGAAGTCAAGCGCATTTTCGATCCACAGAACATCTTCAATCCTGGCAAAGTGGTCGCCGAGGCGCCGCAGCCGCTGATCAAAAATGTTCGCCCCACCGCGCCCGTCCATCAAGAGACCGCATCGGCCGATGTCGGCAGCCAAACCACCATGACGCTGCCCGTGGCCGAGTTGAAGCTGGTCTGGAGCGACGGTCAGTTGGATCGCGAGTCGCAGGCCTGCAACGGGTGCGGCCGATGTCGAACGCAGGGCCTGGAGGAGCGGATGTGTCCGATCTTCCGGTTCGCGCCGCGCGAAGAAGCTTCGCCGCGTGCCAAAGCGAATTTGATGCGAGCGGTGTTGAGCGGCCGACTGGTGCCCGATTGCCTGGCGCGCGACGACCTGAAGACGATCATGGATCTTTGCGTCAACTGCCATCAATGCCGTTTCGAATGTCCGGCCCAGGTGGATATCCCCAAATTGGTCCAAGAAGCGAAAGCTCAGTACGTGGCGGCCAATGGGCTGCGGCTGTCCGATTGGTGCTTGACCCGGATGGATCTGTTCGGCTCCTGGGGCTCGTCGGTCGCGCCTTTGGCGAACTGGGCCATTCGGAATCGACGCATGAGATGGCTGATAGAAAAGATCACGGGCATCGCCCAGGGCCGCAAGCTGCCGCGGTTCGAGAATCGCCCGTTCCTTCCCTGGGCCCATCGACGCCGCTTGACTCGCCCGCCGCGTCGCGGTGGCCAAAAGGTCTTGTACTTCGTGGACATCTATGCCAATTGGCACGACACGCAATTGGCGCGAGCCTTGTTGGCCATCTTGGAGCATAATGGAATCGCCGTATTCGTTGCGCCAGGCCAAGTCCAGAGCGGCGCGGCGGCGATCGCCCTGGGCGCCGCCGATCGAGCCCGACGTTTCGCTGAACGGAACGTTCGACTATTGGCTGACGCCGTTCGTCAGGGCTACCACATCGTCTGTTCCGAACCTACTGCCGCCCTGTGTTTGCAGCACGAGTATCTCAACCTGATCGACGAAGACGACGCGCATCTGGTGGCCGAGCAAACCAGCGAGGCCTGTTCGTACCTGTGGCACCTGCATCAATCCGGCAAGCTGGAACTGGACTTCAAGCCGATCAATGCGACGCTGGGTTACCATTTGCCATGCCATCTGAAGGCGCTGCAAGTCGGCAGTCCCGGCGAGAATCTTTTAGGTTTGATCCCGGGATTGGTGGTCCAGCGGATCGAGCGGGGATGTTCAGGGATGGCGGGCACGTTCGGACTGAAACGCGAGAACTACCGTAGCAGTTTGCGAGCTGGCTGGGGTGTGATCTCGGCACTGCGAGAACCGGGAATCCAGGCTGGAGTCACCGAATGCAGCGCCTGTAAGATCCAAATGGAACAAGGGACGAGCAAACCGACGTGCCATCCGCTGAAAGTGCTGGCGCTGTCTTACGACCTGATGCCCGAACTGGCCACGCTCCTGGCGACTCGAGGCGAAGAACTGGTGGTGACATGAACGTGCAAATCAGGCTGTTCGCCGCCGCGCGCGATGTCGCCGGTTGCGATCGCGTCGAAGTCCTGCTGCCCGACATGGCAACCGCGGCCGACTTGCGGACCGCGATCTCCAAGCAATATCCCAAGCTGGATGCCAGCATCCGACATTCGTTGCTGGCCATCAACAACCAATATGCAGATGACGCCACGATCATCCCAGCAAACGCCGACATCGCCTGGATTCCGCCGGTAAGCGGAGGCTGAGCTTGGACCGAGAGCAACGGGGGTCGGGAGTCGTTTCGGGCGACGACCAACCATAGGGAACACGCTTTCTCCGAAAACGACTCCCGACCCCTTCCCGCTGGAATCCTCGCCGCTTGTCGGCGAGATCGTTAGGTTTTCCAGCCAACGGAACTATCCATCCGGATCGTTCAGCAGCTTCTCCAAACGCTCACGCAGTACTGCCGAGAAGCGGTGAAGCCAACTTTCGTCGATCAGGCCGATCGATATCATATCGCGGATGTGAACACGGTCCTTGTCGCGAAAGGATGTCAGCTTCATTTTTACAAGACGTTCCAACGGGATGGTACGCGCATCGCCAATCAGCTCGTATTCGTCAATCTCGGGAACCGTCTCGGGGTACTCTTCGCGGACCTTCTTGCCGGCGAAAACGACGTGAACGGCATCGCGAGCCTTCGCGTTGGGGCCATCCAGAAACATCGTCACACCAGCCGTGCGCCGGTAAATGAAGCCCTCGGTCGCCAAAGCAACGATGGCAGCATCCAGGTCCGTTTCATTGAGAATGATGTCAACGTCCCTGGTGTTGCGAACCACGGAGTCGTCGACTTGAGCGACCCAGTGCTGGACGGCATTCCCACCGACGACAGCGTAGGGAATGTTCGCGGCATTCAACGCTCGCGAAACACGTCGCAAGCGATCCCGTACCTTTTCCACGGCTTGTTCGATCCTTCCCCACAGGGCATCGCCCGCGTATTTGATCTCGATCATCATGCTGCTACGATCATGGGCTGATCGGGTTGAGGGGCCCGATGTACTTTTTGGCGACCACCAGATGATCCCACCAGACCTTGCTGGTGCCTTGTTCCACTTGGGACATGTAGCGGTACAGCCAGAGTCCGTTGATGTTCAGTTCCGGTCGGTTCCGCCACTGGAATCCGGGGAACGGTCGACCACCCTCGACGGGCACTCCTCGATTCTGCTGGTAGTCCCACGTAATGCCGCGGTCGGTGGAATAGGGTTGGAACTTGTCGTAGATCCAGGTGCCTGATGACGGGAAGCCCTTGCCCAGATAGCTGGTCACCCGTCCTTCGGCATCGCGGCTCAGTTTTCCATCCAGCCAGTAAGCCTGTTCGCCGTTGCTATCGCCCACGTCGTTCATCTTGACCATGACCTCTAAGCAAATCCATTGGTCCCTGGCCACGGGGCGATCCGGCACACCGATCTCGAAGGTATTCCCCCAGGTCTGGCCGCGTGGCGGACTGCCTCCCATACCTTGCCAATAGGTGTAGAAGAACCAGGAACTCAGATCACCCGGTTCGACCTGTGTCGTCCAGCGGGAATCCCCCTGAGGCCGTTGTCCGGCTCGGCCCTGCGGCCAGGACGTGGGCGGCCAGAATCCGACCAAGCCGCTGCCGTAGTGATGGATGGGGGCATGATCCGGGTTGAACTTCATGTAGAACCGGAAGAACAGTTGGTCGTAGCCGAAGCCGCCTTGCTCGTTGCGTAACCGGCGATAGAAGTTGCCGCCGTCCATGTAACCGTCAGTGCCGCCCGCGACGCGGGTCAACAGCAACGACTGCTTCCCGCCGCTGCCGGGCACCACTTCATCCGATACCGACAGGATCTGCCTGCCTCCCACCGACTCCCACCGGCTGCAGATTTCGTCCACCGATCCCTCGAACGTCTCGACAAAAACGACGTCCGGGTCGTTCTCGATCCCCACGTCGCCGGGATATCGAGCAGCGATGCCCGTCATCCCTTCCGGCAAGGCAGGGGTCGGGCGCGGCTGGACCGTCACCCACGCAGCCTGTTCGCCAGCCAACGGCGACTCGGCGGCTCGACCGACTGAAAGCGATCCCACGCTCACCAACACCAACAGGGCCGACGTCAGGCAACATCCCGCTCGCATCGCTACGTCCCTTTCGTATTCATTCGCATCGAAGGAAGAAGACCCACTTCCCAAACGATACCAAGCGAACGAATATCAATCAACTCGACGCTGCTGCGACATGCAGACCGAACAACGCGCCGCGAGCGAACGTCAATATTGGGTGGACGCCCGCAGCGAAACGTCAAAACAGTTCGCGGATCGGTTGACCCATGTCGATGTGGCGGGCGCCGCCTCCCAGGCCCATGGCAGATGATCGCTCGAACGCTACAATCTACAACGACTTAGCGACCGCCCAGAAATAACTTGGCCAAATTGTAGCAGGCACACTCCGTGTGCCGTCCGCCCTTTATGGCACACTCCGTGTGCCGTCCGCAGGTTACGGCACACGGAGTGTGCCTACTACTTTGGAATGGAACTATTCCTGCGCGGTCGCTTAGGGGGCCTATGGCCAGACCGTCATTCCCACGCCCAACGCCGAACCCTTGGTGATCGCCAGCGGCGAACTGACCATGGCTTCTTCCTGTACTACGTCATTTGTGCCGTCCATTCGCCGCTGACTCCCGACGAGCGGTTCCAGG
The DNA here is from genome assembly GCA_007695205.1 of Planctomycetaceae bacterium. GTDB lineage: Bacteria > Planctomycetota > Planctomycetia > Pirellulales > Pirellulaceae > SKKK01. The sequence continues at coordinate 2,540 of REEF01000923.1, read as the reverse complement.
GGAAGAGCTGGATCGGGCCGTTTGGTGACTGTATGATGGAATTCGACTGGGCCGTCGGACGCGTGATGGCCAAGCTGGATTTGCTTGGTGTGACGGGCAACACTTGGTTGATCGTGACCAGTGACAACAGCGGCGTGTCGGCAGGCGAACCTGGAGAAGATAAATCGATCGTGACTGCGTCAACACAAAAATGCTCGTGCATCAGGAGAAAACCGTGGACCTGACCCCCAAACAACTGGCTCGCATGATGGATCTTAGCGCCGTGCGAACCGATGTCGAACTCGACGAAATCCGCCAACTGGCCGAGACATGCCAACGTCATGGCTGCATCTGCGCGTTCGCCTTGCCGTGTTACACCCCGGATTTGGTCCGTCTGCTGGCCGATTCGCCAGAGGTGGGCGTGGGGGGCGTGGTAGGTTTTCCCTCGGGAGCCCATAGCACGGCGACCAAAGTAGCCGAGGCCCGGGAACTGCTCGAGCAGGGAGTGGCCGAGCTGGATATGGTGATGAACGTCGGGATGCTGCGTTCCGGACGTGAGGAGCTGGTCGAGCGTGACATTCGCGCGGTCGTAGAAGCAGCCCAGCCCATCCCGGTCAAGGTGATCCTGGAGGTGCACTACCTGACGGACGGACAAATCGTACGTGCCAGCCAACTGGCGGCTCGCGCTGGCGCAGCTTTCGTCAAGACGGCCACCGGTTGGGCCCAGACGGGCGCGACGCTGGCGAACGTACGATTGATCAAATCGGCCGTCGGCAACGCCGCTCAGGTCAAGGCGGCAGGTGGGATCCGAGACTATTCGACCGTGGTCCAAATGATCCAAGCTGGTGTCACCCGGTTTGGTGTCGGTTTGGCCTCCGCCCAGAAAATCCTCGACGAATGCGCCGCAGCGAACGCCAAGCTTGAAAATGACTCCTGACACCTTTTTTCCCCCTTTGATCGCAGGAGAAGCTCCCATGCCCGAAACCATCCTTGCCTATGATCTGGGCACCGGCGGAAACAAAGCGTCGTTATACGATGACGCCGGCCGCTGCCTGCACAGCGCGTTCGTTCCTTATGATACCCAATACCCTCGGGCGGGCTGGCACGAACAGAACCCCGAGGTTTGGTGGGATTCCGTCGTCACCAGCACGCGACAGGTGCTCGACCGAGCAGATGCGACGACCGTCCGCTGCATCGCCATTTCCGGACATAGCCTCGGTTGTGTCCCGCTGGACGCTGGCGGCAAACTGTTGCGCGACGCCACGCCGATCTGGTCCGACAAGCGAGCTGCCGAGCAGGCAGACCGTTTCTTTCGAGAAGTCGATCCGGCTGGCTGGTATCGACAGACCGGCAACGGCTTTCCTGCCGCGCACTACACGGCATTCAAGGTGATGTGGTATCGGGACCACGAACCCGACATGTTCGCTCGCGTCGCCAAGATCGTTGGCACCAAGGACTATATCAATTTTCGTCTCACCGGACGCATCGCCACGGACTTCTCCTACGCCTCGGGCACGGGGGTGTACGATCTGACCGGATGGGACTACTCAGACGACCTGCTGGCCGCTGCCGGTTTGTCACGCGATCTGTTCCCGGAAATCGTACCCTCGACCGAAATCCTGGGCACGCTTTCGCCCGAGGCGGCCGCGGCCCTGGGGTTGCCGGAAACGGTTTCGGTTGCCTGCGGCGGCGTGGACAATTCGTGCATGGCGTTGGGCGCGGGCAACATTAGCGAAGGCCGTGCGTACGCGTCGCTCGGCTCCTCGATGTGGATCGCCGTCTCGTCGGCGAACCCGCTGCTGGACTTGGCCGGCAAGCCCTACGTGTTCACCCATGTGATCCCCGGAATGTTCACCTCGGCCATGGCCATCTTCTCCGGTGGCTCGTCGCTCCGCTGGGTCCGCGACCACCTGGTTGCGAAGCTGGCGGACCAGGCCCGAGCGGCGGGCGAAGACCCCTACGATGCCATGACTCGGATCGCCGCCCAGTCACCGCCCGGCGCTCGAAAACTGCTGTTCAACCCCAGCCTGGCCGGCGGATCGTCGCTGGACGCCAGCCCGCACCTCCGCGGCGCACTCATGGGACTCGATCTGGGACACGAATTGCCCGATGTGATCCGTGCCACGTTGGAGGGCATTGCCTTGAATCTGCGCCTGGTGCTGGACCAACTTCGAGCCCTGGGGCAGGTGGGTGACCAGATGGTGGTGGTCGGCGGTGCCAGTCGCAGCGACCTATGGCGTCAGATTCTGGCGGACGCGTTGGAAGTAGACATCGTCAAGACCAACGTCGGGCAGGAAGCCGGTTCCTTGGGCGCCGCCGCCGTCGCTGCCGTGGCCTGCGGACTGTGGGACGATTTCCAACGGATCGCTGACGTGCATCAAGTCCAGACGGTCACCCAACCCAAGTCGTCCCACGTCGCCGTCTATCGCCAACTGCTGCCCATCTTCCGTCGCGCCGCCCAAGACCAAGCCGAACTAGGCGACCTGCTAGCCACCCTGCCCATCCAAGGTTGATTGAAAAAGAAAAGAAGAAAAGGACAGGCATTATCTGCTCGATGGTCT
>REEF01000522.1 GCA_007695205.1 Planctomycetaceae bacterium | reverse complement strand
GGCCAGTGCGACGATCGTGCCGCGCAAGGTACTGGGACGCGGGGAGACTCCGCCCAGCGAAGAGTTTGGCGGGGCGTTGATCGGCTGTGGAGGCCGCGGCCGAGGCACCTTTAACTCCATGGGCGATGGTATCCGTCTGTTGGCCGAATGCGATGTGCGTTTTGTCGACCGCGCCGACAATAAGAAGATCTACACGGATTATCGGCGAGTGTTGGAGCGAAAGGATATCGATGTGGTGGCCATCGCCACTCCGCCCGGTTGGCACGCGCTGATGTCGGTGGCCGCGATGGCCGCGGGCAAGGACGTGATGTGCGAGAAGCCGTTGACTCGCTTCATCTCCGAAGGTCGAGCGATCGCCGAGGCAGAAAAGCGTTACGGTCGGATCTTCCAGATCTGTACCTTCGGACGCTTCGGTGGAAACCGGCGGCTGCGGAAGATCTTCGAGAGCGGGTTGTTAGACAAGTGCGATACGGTGCGCATCCTGCGCGGCGGGGTCAAAGTGAAACAGTGGAGCGGTCGGGTGGTGTTCGACGTCCGTGCGGTGCCCGACAATCTGGACTGGGAAATGTACTGTGGGCCGGCCCCCCTCCGCCCTTACCACCCGCATCGATTCGGTGGCACGCATCGCGGCTATTGGGATTATGAAGGAGGCGGATTGGCCGACATGGCCAACCATCATCTGGATCGGCCTGCCTACGAATACGGCCGCGATCTGACCGCGCCCGTCGAAATCATCCCGCACGCCCCGGTCGCTCACCCCGAGGCCTGTGGCATGTGGGGTTGGTGTGAATTGAAGTATGCCGATGGCTTCACGTTCGTGCTGGACAGCGGCGAATGGGGACCTGCCTACGATCGACTGCAAGAAAAGAACACCAGCGAACGCGATCTCTTGAATATGCTCAGCGAGCAGGATCGGCAGAAGCTGGATGAGATGCCCGATCCCGAGCCTTTGGTCCGTTTCGCCGAAGCCATCCGCACTCGGAAGCAGGCCGGCGGTAATGCCGAAGTCACCCAGCGAGTGGCTACCATCTATCATTTGGCGAACGTTGCCTTCCGCTGCAACCGGCCGTTGAAATTCGATCCGGTCACCGAACGGATTGTCGGCGATGACGAAGCGGATCGTCTGGTGAACCAGCCGATGCGCGCCCCCTGGGTCCTGTAGATCATTGAACGCACCTTCACGAACTATTCCCCCTCCTGACCAAAGGAATCCGATGATGGCAGTCTCCGAGGAACTCAAGACATTGGTCGCCCAACTACCCGACGCGGACGGCAGCGGCAGGTATACCGAAAACATTGACAAAGACGCGATCGAATCGACGATCGCAGCGATCCACAAGGGCGGCGGCCCTTTCGTCGCCGGCTTGGTCGAAATGCTCGACGAACCTGGCACTCAGGAAAATCTCAAACCTCATTACGCCTTGCACTGCCTGGCCAATCACGTCTTGGTGATCGGGGACGACCAGGCGCGCCAGGACCTGGTTCGCGTGCTATGCGACCAATTGGGCGATGACCAACTGGCGACGCACAACAAAGAATTTCTCTGTCAAACCCTGCAATGGGCAGGGCGACAGGAAGCGTGCGAGGCCCTGGGACGTTGTCTCCACGACGAAGGGCTGGTCGAAGCCGCGACGATGGCGCTGGTGGCCATCCGCCAAGGCGCGGCGGAAACGCTTCGCGCCGCCCTGCCAGACCTGCAAGGAAAATGCCGCATGCATGCCCTGTACGCGCTGGCCTCCTTAGCCGACCCGCAGGCGGCGGGCGACTTGCGAGCCGCGCTGCAAGACGAAGACCGCGAGGTCCGCATCGCGGGCGGATTGGGATTGGCCAAGCTGGCCTTGCCCGATTCAGCCCCGGCACTGTTGGCCGCGGCAGATCAAGCCGGCGGCTGGGAACGCATCCAGCAATCCCACCATTGCATGCTGCTGGCCGAAAGCCTGTTGGCCGCCGACGAATCGGCCGCTGCGGTGAAGATCTACCAGCATATCCGGGAAACCCGCGACGACGATGAAGCCCATCTGCGGCACGCCGCCGAACGGGCCCTGGCGGAAATCGGCTGAGAAACAAGGGCCGTAATGGACAAGGCCAGTTCGCGAAACGAATGGCCTTGCTCCATCGCGGCGTTTCAAAAACCCGATGTCTTCAACCGCGACGTGCTGACACCACGGAATTCATGCCTTCGTCGTGCCGGATGCATGTCACCTGGGTGAAGCCGGCAGCTTCCAAGTCGTCTCGGATCTCCGACAACGTATAGCAATTGCCGCCTTCGGTATGGACCAGCATGTTGACGGCGAACAAGGCGCCGGTCAGTGGCTCGGTGCGCGACGGTTCCATCACAATGTCTCGGATCAAAAGCCGCCCGCCGGGCTCCAAGGCGGTGGCGATCCGGTGATACAGGGCACGGTTCTGCTCCGGCGAATTCTGATGGATGATCGCGCTGAGCCACACCAGGTCCGCACCGCGAGGAAGTGGATCCGAGTGGTAATCGCCGGGGACCAAAACCACTCGATGGGAAATCCCGATTTCCTCCAGGCGCTGCTGCGCCAAGGGAATCACGGCCGGAAGATCGAACAGGATGGCCTGGGCGGTCGGTTCCGCCCTGCACCAAGCTGCCGTCCATGTGCCCGAGGCGCCGCCGATGTCCAAGACGCATTGGAATCTGCCAGGATTGATTTCGTCGATCAACGGCTGGGCCACGGTCTTGGAAACCACGTGCATCGCCTCGATAAACGACTGCTGATCTGCCTGGGCTCCACGAATGCTGTCTCCGCCTTCGTTCGATTCGCCCGTTTGGACGATCCAAGGCAAACGAGCCCAATGACGGAGGCAATTCGCCTGATGCCGAAGCATGGCCGCCACGCTCTCCGGTGAATCGTCCAACAGAAACGGGGCCACTGCAGGCGCTAAGGCGTAGTGATCCTGACTCTTGACCAGCACGCCGATAGCGGCCAACGCGTCCAGCAAAACGGTGACGGCTTTCACGTCCGCGCCCAACTGTTCGGCTGTCGCCCGAGCGCTCCGAGGCGTTGCGGCCAGTAGTTGGAACAGATCCAAATCAGCGGCGGCGGCCAAGACGCAAGGGATCTGGAACCCTCGCATCCCTTCCAGCAACTGTTCTGCGCTTCGTAGTTCCATCATCAGATTCTCCGTGTGACAGGGACGGGCATCAGGGATTCGAAACCGAACGCTTCAGTATAGACCCCCGCGTTGCAAAAAGCTCCCTCGTAGGACGGATTGCCAATCCGTTCCACTTCGGATAAGCCGCTTTCCATGTGGTTCAACTTCGGCCGAAAACGACTCCCGACCCCCTTGCACTCACGCTCGCATCGCCATCTTCATGGACAAGAAACTCCTGGCCGGGTGCTTACCCTGCTGAAAAAGGCCAGACCGCCGCGATCAGCCCTAGTCCTCGCGGGGCAGCTCAAAATTGAAGACGTTTGCTCCCGCTGCGGTCTGGACAACCAAGGCGGTGGTCTCCTGGCGGCCGAAACTCTCAGGCACCCCTGTTCCCCGGATCACGACCCGCATCACTGCGACCGGCACCTCTTTGGCCGCGAAGGCTCCGTCGGTGATCTCGATCTCGATCGGCGGACCGGCTGGCGGATGCAGGACCAGTTTTCCTTCGGCAAGCGGACGACCATCAAGGGAAACGCTTCCCGATACGGGACCGGTGATGCGGTCGATGATGTACCAGTCAATGGGCTTTCCACTGTTCTTCTGGAACAGTCGGAGCAGCAATTCCGGATCGAGTCCGGCGCGCAGACGCCGCACACTTCCATCCGCGAAAGCCGCCAGGAACCGCCCACCGTCGTCGACCTGCAGTCCGCGGCCGGGCGACTTCGGATCGAAGGTGTAATCGTCCGGCGCGGTCCATGGCACGGCCCGTTCCGGCTTCACTTCGACCAGCACCACGGTGTTGCTCGTACCGTCGCGGATATCGGAGAATCTGGTCGCTTTCGGGCCGCCGAACACCGTGTCTTCACCGACCGGGGCCAGGAATGTCGTGTGGCCGAGTGCGACGTCCGGCGAGGGGCTCCTGTAGACGTCCGGCATCTTCGCGATCAAGGCCTTGTTGTGATCGCTGTCCCAGGGTTCATCGAGCCGGAATTCGTCGTACAGCTTCTGCTCCGCAAGGAACGGCAGCAGATGGACGCGCCAGCTCAGGCCCGTGCGGCCCTGGTCATCGCGCACATGGTCGCGCGGTGGCAACATGCTGAACGTGTCGTGGTAGTTGTGCATGGCCAGCAGGATACGCTTGAACTTGACGGCTTCGGCTGCTGGGCGCATTTCCTCCTGGACCGCGGCGACTGCGGCCGCGAACAGTCCCATGATGCCGCCCTCCGGTTCCGTCGGTTCGATGCGCAGCACGACCCGGTCGCCGTCAACTGCCGGAGCAATCAGACGCAGCAGCAACTCCTCCGGCGGCAACCGCCGCTGCAAATCCGGCACTTCGCGATAGATGCTCCGGACCATGACGGGAAGGTGCTTGGCGACGCGCTGGGCGGCCGCCTCGGATGCGGATTGGATGATCAACTCGATCTGCAACCGGCCCGGGTCCACACCCAGCGCCGCCCAGAGCAGCCCCTCGGTCAAGACCTCGCTAGACCCGCCGCCCAACTGGCGCGGCAATTGCGGCATCAGTTCGACCACCGTCCGCCGAACATAATCCGGCGGAAGGAGCAAGACCTGGATCGGGTATCCCGCCACCGTTTCAAAGACAGCGCCCAGTTCGTCGCGCGGCGAGGGGACGATCGCGTCGAACGCCGCGGCCACGTCGCCATCGAGGTCGGGACCGGCGACCAGAATCTCCTCGCGGACCACGAGGCGCAAGCCCGGCGCGGCGGCCAGATGCTCTCGCACCAGGTTCTCATCCACCTGGGGCGTGCGTCTCAGGAAAAAGAACATCGGCCATTCGACCTCCGAAATCGGGATGCCGATGGTCCCGTAAATCGGCTGATCGCCCGTGGCGGCTCGAAAAGCTGCAATGGCATACGTAGCGGCCAATTTTGCTTGCCGGTAGTCCCCCAGTTCCGCTGGCGCCGTCTGTTCCAGGAATTCCTCCAGGTCGGGCGGGGCCAGTCGTTGCGGATCGATCTTGACCACCAAGGCGGTCGTCTCCCCGATCAGGGGGCGGACCATGGCGACATCGGCCGTCACGTCCGGCGGTTCGTCCGCAAAGGCACCGCTTCCACCCGCGATGGCGGCGAGCAGCGCGTAGAGGACGAAGTCAGCCCGCAGGGCTTGTGGTTTCCTGGCTCGTGCTGCGTGCATAGTATCACTCCGGTCGTTGATGGTTTTGTTCTTGTGAAGCTGCCTCGCCGGATTCTCGTTCCAGCCGCTCGGCGAATCGCAGGACTAGCCTGTAACGCAGGCCTGGCATGGGGTGGCCGCTCAGGATGGCGTGGTCGCCATGGTACTGGTAATCCAGCGGCTGGCCGGTAAACGGTTCCAGTGCGGCGGGGACGGGAAGATCGTCCAGGGTTTCCGGAAATTTCCCGTCGTGGGCGGAACCGTACATGCGGATCGCCTCGACCGTCTGGACCAGCGCCAACTGCTGCTCGAGCCGAGCGGTAGCAGTTGGGACCGCACCAACGGCGGGCAACAGCAGCCGCGCAGGGGCCGCACTCCAACCGAGGCGTTTCTCCTTCTGACGCAGGAATTGGTCGGCATCGCCCGATTTGAGCCGGGCGTGGTGATAGGGAAGGTGTGCCCACTTGAAGTATTCGTCCCGCGCTTCGTCATAATGGCGGACGATCGCGAGGAACACGACCTGCGCGCTCGGATACGCTTCGACCTGCTCGCGCGCCAGTCCGTGATCTTCGATCAGGTACCGCTTGGCGCCGGGATAGGCAGCAGCAACAAAACCTACTAGCATGGTTCGAACCGTCTCTGGATCCTCATTCGACAATGGGATACTGATCCAAGGGAGACCGATTTCCGTGACGAAGAGCCAAGACATTTGCGGGATCAACCGATCCAGGAAGTCCTGCCAATAGCCCGGCGGTCGAGGCGTTTCATCCACCTCGCGCAATACCTTCAATTGCAAGTAAAGAAATTGCCGCTCGAGAGCCAGTGCGTAACGCGCGTCAATCAGTGGACGCGGTAACGAGGCAAACGCCCAATACAGATTGGGCGTGTCGGGATGCTGGATCAGGTGAAGGGCGTCGTCCCAAGCGTACCCAGTACAGGCGATGCCCACGAGGTTCGAAACGATGAAATCATCCTGTCCCAGATGACGGCCCAATGCGTATTGCTGGCCCAGGATGGCCAACGCGTCGCTGATGCGTCCTTCCGCGATTGCGACCTTGCAGCGGAGGCTTTGCATCCTGGCCAGTTGACGCATCGTTTGAACATCTGACAGGAGATAGCCGATCACATCCTCCGCTTCGCGGATGTTACGATCCATGTCGTACCGACGCCGCTTCGCTGCTTCCGCAAGATACCGTGGCTGAAACGCAGTCATGCGCAGGAAATCCGTCACCTCGGCCAAGGGCAATTCTTCGGGACTCGTCGAATACCACGTGTAAGGAGGTGCCTGGTGCAAGGCCTTCCCCTGCTCGTTCGCTCGCTCTCCAGCCGCTTGGTAGTACTCGAAAAGCATTTTGCGGGACGGATCTTGTTCGAGGAAGCCCACGGCCTGCAAATAGTACACGGCCGCGTTGCCGTCCAGCATCTCAAATTCGTCGGGCAGCAGCCGGTACTTCAACGCCGGGCGCGGCTCGGGCTGCGGGTGCAGCGTCATCTCCATCGTGCGAACCGAAATGCCCGTTTGATCATCTTTCGATTCCAGCCAACCGCCCTCCTTCACCGGTGGCTCGTCGCCAAGTGCCGGTGATGGCAAGACGGCAGCCATCGAGAAGACCGCAGGAAGAAGCCAGGCAAACCAAGATCTTTTCATTGCGACTGTCTCCAAGTAGAAGGAAGTTCTCTGTGTTGACCCCTGAAACGGTTAGACCGGGGAGAAAGGGGGCAGGAGTCGTTTTCGGGCATACGGTTTTCCATTTGGTCAGTCGTCGGCCTAAAACGAGTCCCGACCCCGCCGCCTCACAATACGCCATGTCGGGTTGCCTCGCTCATCAGTTGTTCCATCAGTTGCCCGCGAGTGATGGGCGCTGATGGCTCGAAATCGATCGTCGGCTTAGCGGTAGGTTGCCCCGGGTGCGTTTTGTCTAATTTCGGCTTGTCCATGTCCCGAGCAACCCTCGCCGAATCCCGCAGTTCGCCGGCCGCTGGACGGTACAACATTCCAGCTCGCAACACGCTACCTTCCATCCATGCGTCCGAGTGCCAGCCACCACGCGGGTCGGCGATCATGGCCATCAGCGTGTCGTGCCGCGCATGCCGTTCGGAAGGTAGCACGGGGGTAACGGGGGCGTGATCGTGTTCGATTCCCCCGTCGTCCTCCGATACCGATGTTTCCTCCATCAACTCGGATTCCTCAGTCGGCGCGGGTACCCAGACATCGCGCCGGACATCCTGCCGGACAATCGAGTCCGCTGGATCGACGACCGCCGCCGGACGGTTGACCAGCATTAACGTGACCAACACGCCGACCGCCGCACCGCCGATCCATGATCCGGCCAATGCGGTCCACCAGCGGTACGCCCGGGCTGGTCGCTCAACGCGAATGCGGTCCGATTTGTCCGCTCCGTCCGCTCGACTCCCGGACACACATCCCCCATCGCCGCCGCTCGCGATCTGCTGCAGTACGGCCAGATCGAGCGATGGGGGCCGAGGCCGAGCCGCCTTCAATCGCCGCTCGATTTCGGCCAGCCGGCTGCGTTCTTCCACGCATCCGGTGTCCGGATCGCGAGGGGCCGGTAGGTCAGGTTCGTGGCTCATGGCAGGTTTCCGATGGGTTCAAGGTTTCGTTCATCATGTCGCCCAGTAGCGACAAGGCTTTTTGATAACGCCGGTGCGCGGCGCTGGTCGACACCCCGACCAGCGTGGCGATCTGTTCAAAGGACAAATCGCCCCAGATCCTGGCGACGACGATCTCCCGTTCCAAATCGGGCAGGCGACGGAGCAGTTCCTCCAGTTCTTCCGAGTCGATCGCCGGGTCCCGGTCCTCCAGGAACCACGCCTCGTGCCCTTCGCGCGCTCGGCGATGGTACTCGGCCCGCCGGCGTTCGCCGCGAGCCCAGTTCATCGCTCGGCGACGGACGGCCTGAAAGAGCCAAGCGACCGGTTGTTCGGGGATTCGCTGCTGACGTACCAGATCGACCAGCGCCTGTTGCAGGGCATCCTCCGGAGCGTTGCACCATTGCCGCGCGTACAGCGCCAATGCCGCTCCGTGAGCGTCGATCACTTGCCGCAGCCATTCCGAGTCGATCCGCTCCACATTCCCTCCGATGGTTCTGGGGCAGGCCAAGCCGCCCCGTCATCAGATTATCCCCGCTCGGCGCGCGATTTCCCACTCAGCCCAGCGATTTTCCCGGCAGAAGTGTTCTGTAGGGGCGAAACGCCGCTGGTGGAACCGTGTCGAGTGGTTGATGCATGGGGGACGCAACGGGGTCGGGAGTCGTTTTCGGCCAACGATCTACCACAT
>REEF01000296.1 GCA_007695205.1 Planctomycetaceae bacterium | reverse complement strand
TTTCCAACGGACGCATGTTCTACGTCTCGCAGGCCAGCGGATTGATCGTGTCCCAAACCTACGGTGACCAGGCTCGACGCGTACCGGCCGTCTGGCAGCGGTGATTGACAAACGGTCGCCAGCCGCTCTAAGCTAAGGGCGGTTCAGACAGGGTATCACCATCCGCTACTGCTACCACAACATGGGGAGTCGACCACATGACTGATCGCGTTTGCCGCTGGGGCATTCTTGGAGCCGCGTTCATCGCGCACAAAAACTGGAAAGCTATCCGCAATGCGGCTGGCTGCGAACTGGGGGCCGTCGCCAGCCGGGACCTATCGCGAGCCCAGCAGTTCGTCGCAGAATGCCAAGCCCAAACGCCGTATGCCCAGACGCCGCGCGCGCTGGGCAGCTACGAGGAACTGCTGGCCGACCAGACGATCGACGCCGTCTACCTGCCGCTGCCAACCGGGGCTCGCACCGCGTGGGTGATTAAAGCGGCCGAGGCCGGAAAACATATCCTGTGCGAAAAACCCGTTGGGAAGGACGCAGGCGAGGTCCAAGAGATCCTGGATGCCTGCCGGCAACACAATGTCCAGTTCATGGACGGGGTCATGTTCATGCACAGCCAGCGACTGGATGCCATCCGCCAGGTGCTGGACGATGGCCAAAGCGTCGGCCGGATCAAGCGGATCACGTCCCAATTCAGCTTTGGCGGCTCGGACGAATTCCTGCAGGAAAACATCCGTATGCATAGCGGCTTGGAGCCTCTAGGCTGCTTGGGTGATCTGGGTTGGTACAACCTGCGGTTTACCTTGTGGATCATGCGGGAGCAGTTGCCCAAAGCGGTCTGCGGACGACTGCTGGCTCAGCAGGCCGGGCAAGGCAGTCCCGAACCGATCCCGACCGAGTTCTCCGGAGAGTTATTGTACCCGGACGGAGTCAGTGCCAGCTTCTATTGTTCGTTCTTGACCGAGCATCAGCAGTGGGCCAACATCAGCGGCACGCGAGGTTATCTTCACGTGCGGGATTTCGTGCTGCCGTTTTTTGCTCCCGAACTGCGATTCGAAGTCAGTAATTCCGTCTTCAATGTCCAGTGTTGCGATTTCAACATGGAGGACCACACCCGCCAGGTCGCGGTGCTCGAGTATAGCAACGCGAACAGCAATGCTCAGGAAACCAGGATGTTCGAGACTTTCGCCCGATTAGTGCTGGCCGGCCAGATCGATCCGACCTGGGGTCAAATCAGTCTGACCACGCAGCGAGTCCTGGATGCCTGCCTCCGTTCGGCTCGCGCCGGTGGAGTGCAAGTCGAACCGGAGGCTTGACCGTCAGTGTCGAAGCGAAATCGGTCAGGGGATGCGACGCCATGCCCCGCTACGTGATCTTGTTGCATCAGATGCCCGCCGATTCGGGTCGAGCAACCCACTGGGACCTGATGCTGGAAGACGGCGAAATCCTGCTGACCTGGGCCCTGCAGGCCTTGCCCGAACATGGGCGTGTGGCCCAGGTCCGGATGCTGCCCGATCATCGCCCCGCTTACCTGACCTACGAAGGACCCGTGTCCGGTCATCGCGGGTCGGTCCGTCGTTGGGATCAGGGGCGATTCCAGTGGGTTCAACGCAACGACCATTCGCTGCATATCCGATTACAGGGGCAACGGTTGGACGGCGAAATCCGCTTGACACGCAAGCAAAGGTCGGCCGCGTCCTGGCGGATGGAGTATCTCGCTTCCGATACAGCCCAGCAACAGGGAGACAGGTCATGACAAATCGATCGATTCGCAACGGGTGGTTCGCTCAGGCCCCGGAACGACGCAGCCCCAATCGGTTGCTCGCGCGTCAGGGCAGAGCGATCGTCTCGGTCATCCCCAACGTTGCGATGCAGGTGCTTGTAGTTCTGTGCCTGACGGCTGGCGCGGACGAGTCGGTCGAGCGAAGGACGGAGAGTCGCGCGGCCTTGCGGGAAGCGATCCGCCACGAATCGATCACCCGTACCGAACCGCGGCCGCTACGCATCCAAGTGCTGCGCTACGATCTGCATGCACCCGGGTTTGAACTGGTGGTGGCCATCGGCGAGGATCCCGATGGCGACGGCCCCATCGAAGCCGTGTTGACTCATCCCCGCGCCTTGGCCCGCGATGCAGGGCTGGTCGCCGCCGTCAACACGAACCCGTGGCGGATGATCCCGCCGACCACCGATGGAATCCGGACGCCGTACGTCGCCGGTTTGGGGTGCGACATCTCGGGGTGGGCGGTCAGCGACGGCAAAGAACAAAGCCCGCCGCAAGACGGTCATTGGAATGTTTGGGTCGATAAAGAGGGCCGAGTTCGAGTGGATCGACAGCCAGAGATTCGAAAGGTTCGGCACGCGGCCGCAGGCTTTGGTGGATTGATCCATCGAGGTGAGATGGTGGCCGCCGTTGGCCGCGACCTGCATCCGCGAACCGCGGTCGGTATCGATCGCCAACAACGCTGGCTGACCTTGGTCGTCGTCGATGGTCGCCAGCCGAAGGTCAGCGAAGGCATGAGTCAGCGCGAGCTGGCCGATTTGATGGCGGAACTCGGTTGCCACGACGCCATCAACTTGGACGGGGGCGGCAGCAGTATCATGCTGCTGGAAGACGACGAAGGATACTTGCGGCTGCAAAACCGCCCCTCGGATCGCACCGGGCCACGCCCCATCCCCGTCATGCTCGGAATTCGCCGTCAAGAAGCAAAAAACAATTGAGCGATGGGGGTCGATATCACTCCGACGAAAATAGAAACACAACCAAAAGAGCTGCGTTTTGCTCGTTTGGGGCCTGACGAAGCCCATTATAGGCTCGAAATAGTGAAGGCAGATAGCCCTCCAGAGGGTTTGCAAGCAAAGGGGATTCATGGTTCAATACATGCGTGTTGTAAGATCCTGTTTGATTGTCTGGCGAGATCGGCCGAGATGGAATCGGCTTGTTGAATCGTCAGACGCACACCTACCTGTTGGAATCCCGCCTGAAGCGAGTGCTCGCCATGACCGGTTCCGCGCTGGATCGTTTCGATGACCAGCAGAGATCTCGTCTGGCTCGGCACCACCAACCCCATTCAGAACCCTGGAGGAGGACACGACATGAGTCTAGCAACGTCTGCCGCCCATAGTTTGCCTTTGCGAGTCGAGCAGCCTTGCAGCAAGGAGACTTGTAGTGGCGAAGTGGTGGCGATCGAGACGCGTTACGCGCGAGAGATCTATTTTCGTTGTGCTCCCGTGTTGTCCGACCATCAGGATGTGGACTTCGAGTATCAGGTACGTCGCTTCTATCAGTGTTTGCCTCGATTATTACAACAGGCGGGTTCGGATACATCGCACGTCATTTTAGAGCGAGTCTTTTTTGAAGATTTTGCTGGCGACATGGACACGTTCCAGCGGGTTCGAGCCGAAGCCTATTATCAGGCGGGCATTCCCGAGGAGGAATTGCCGGCGACCACCTACATCCAGCAACCGCCCTGTCGTCGGACTCAAAAGCTGGAGATGCAGATCTACGCGGTGGCGCCCAAGACGCCCGGTTCGGTGTCGGTGCGGACGATCCAAGACCGGGCGACCGGCACGACGGCCAAGTTGCTGGAGATCGCCGGTTGCCAGCATCTGTATATCGCGGATATCAATGGAGTATCGAACGACAAACAAGACCCCGGCACGTTCCGCCAGCAGAGCGATCGAATGTTCGAAAAATGTGCCGCGTTGCTGGCTCAACATGGCATACGATTCCCCGACGTACTGCGTACCTGGTGCTATCTGTACGACATCGACAACACGTACGCCGATTTCAATCTGTCGCGCAACGCGTTTTTCCGACGGGAAGGGGTCCAGCGACTGCCGGCCAGCACGGGGATCGAAGCCACGCTATGGCCGCTGCAAGCTCAGTGCAGTATGGACCTGTATGCCGTGCTGAACCCGGAAGAAGCGACGATCGAACTGATGCACACACCGACGTTGAACGAGGCGGCTGAATACGGTTCGTCGTTCGCACGGGGCATGAAGGTCGATCTGCCGGACAAGACGATGTTGTTTATCTCGGGAACGGCCAGTATCGACGAATATGGTGTCACGGTGCACGTGGGCGACGTTCGTAAGCAGATGGAACGGATGCTGCTGAACATCCGCGAACTGCTGCAAGCTCAAGGAGCGACCTTTGCCAATCTGACGCAAGCCGCGTCGTTCCTGAAACGCGCCGAGTACCTGGAGCTGTACGAACTGGTGCTGGAAGAATGGGGCATCAGCAAACTGCCCAACACGTTCGTCGAAGCGGGCGTCTGCCGTCCGGAACTGCTGTGCGAGATGGAGGCTATCGCCGTCATCCCGAAACACTGATCCGGAACCCCACTTTCTTTTAAGTCACCGATCGCGTTACGATGAAGGTATGGGATCGGTGATGACGGGCGCTCAATACCGTTGGTCGATCATCGGTGGGAATGTCTCGAATCCAGAGTGGAATAGGGGGGCATGGGGATGGTGAATCGCATGGATCGGCGAAGTTTTTTGCGTGGTGCGACGGCTGCCGGAGGTGTGCTGGCAGCCATGCCGGCGATCGTGCCGTCTTCGGCGCTGGGTCGCGACGGCGCGCTAGCGCCCAGCAATCAGATCACCGTCGGCTTCATCGGGACCGGAAGTCACGGCATTCATTGGAATCTGCGAGCCTACCTGCAGCAGCCCGACGCGCGGGTCCTGGCGGTCTGCGATGTGGATCGCAATCATCTGACCAAGGCCCAGACGCAGGTCCACCAGAAATATGGCAACCAGGATTGTACGGCGACCAAAGATTTTCGCGAGATCCTGGACCGCAAGGACATCGATGCCGTGATGATTTCCACCCCCGATCATTGGCATACGCTGATGAGCGTCATGGCGGTCGCGGCGGGAAAAGATGTCCAGTGTGAAAAGCCGACGTTGACCATCGACGAAGGCAAGATCCTGGTTCAACGAGTTCGCCAGGCGGGCAAGGTATTCCAGACCAGCACCGAGGATCGGGCGGTGGAAGTGTACCACCGGATGGCCGAACTGGTACGCAATGGGCGGATCGGCAAGCTGCAGCGGATCGAAGTGATCCTGCCCAAACAACCGACCCATGCCGGCGACCCGACGCCGCAACCCGTACCGCCCGAACTGGACTACGACATGTGGCTAGGTCCGGCGCCCGAAGCAGCCTACACTCCGCATCGCGTCCACTTCAACTTCCGCTGGATCTGGGACTATTCGGGCGGCATCATCTGCGATTGGGGTACGCATCTGTTCGATACGGCTCAATGGGGCAACGATACCGAATTGACCGGTCCCGTGGAAATCGAGGGAACAGGAACGCATTGGGAAGGAGGGCTGTTCGATACCGTCAAGGATTACGATGTCACGTACACCTATGCCAATGGAGTCGTGATGACGTGCACGCCGGGCAACCCGAGCATCAAGTTCATCGGGACCGATGGCTGGGTAGGCAACCGTGGTTGGCGAGCCAGATTGGAGGCCAGTTCCGACGAGATCTTGAACTCGGTGATCGGGCCGGATGAACTCCATCTGTACACGAATCCGGCGGGAGAACACCGCGATTTCTTGGATTGTGTGAAGAGCCGCAAGGACCCGTACTTCCCCGTGGACATCGGGCATCGCGTGGCGACGATCTGCCATCTGGGCAACATCGCGATCAAACTGGGCCGCAAGTTGAAGTGGGATCCCGACCGCGAAGTGTTCCCGGACGACGATCAGGCGAACGCCTTCCTGTCGCGCCCCATGCGCAGCCCCTGGCAACTTTGAAGTAAGCCAAGGAACCGGTGCCATGACCGACCAGCAATGGGCTGTCCTGCTGCAGATCCTGGACGGCCAGTCGATGGATCCTGTGCCGATTGGCTTTCTGGTCGATGGCCCGTGGTTTGCCGGTTTGCAACAGGTCCGTCTGATCGATTATCTGACCGACAGCCGCGTGTGGCTGGACGCCAATCTGCGGGCTGTCCAGCGGTTTCCCGACGTGCTGTGGCTACCCGGATTCTGGGCCGAATTCGGGATGATCTCCAACCCGCCCTCGTTCGGGGCCAAATGCGTTTGGCCTCAAGACGGCTTTCCGACTTGTGAACCCGTGTTACGAGGTTTTGAGGACATCGCGGACCTGCAGGTGCCCGACGTGCGCACCGACGGCCTATTGCCGCTGATCGTTTCGCGAATCCGGCAGAATTTGTCGGCCATCCACGACGCGGGCCATAAGATCCGCTTCGCCGCCGCGCATGGACCGCTGACGATCGGATCGTACCTGCTGGACCACACACCGTTCTTCATGGGGATGAGGACCGAACCGGCCGCCATGGATCGACTGATCGAGATCACCACCCAGTTCGTGATCGATTGGCTGCGCTGGCAGAAGGAATGCTTTCCGACGATCGACGGGATCCTGGTCTTGGAGGACATGATGGGATTTGTCGGCCAGCAGGATTTTCGACGATTCGCGCTGCCGGCCATGACCCGGATCTTCGCATCGCTGGACGTTTCGGTGCGATTCCTGCACAACGACGCCGCCGGCTTGATCACCGCCCAGCACTTGACGGAAATGAACGTGAACCTGTTCAATTTCTCGTTTGAACATCCGATCGCTGAAATCCGGCGTCTGGCGGGCGACGGCGTCACGCTGCTGGGCAACATCCCACCGCGAGACGTGCTGGGGTTGGGCAGCGCCCAGGATGTACGCCAACACGCGGCAGACATACTGAGCCAGTTGCCCGACCATCGACGCCTGATCCTTTCCGGGGGCGGGTTCACGCCGCCTGACTTCGATGCGGCCAAGATCGCGGCGTGCGGTCAGGCATGCCGGGACCACGCATGAATCAGCGACCGATGCCGTAGACGGCCGCCGAATCGCGGCACGATTGCTGCCACTTGCGCAAGTGGTGCAACATCCGGTCGACGATCTCCGGATGCTCGGCGGCCAAATCGTGCCGTTCTGCTGGAAATCCGAATCGTGAACACCAACCGCCGCCGCTTCCCCTCCACCACCGCCGGTTCAAGCGCCAAGGTAAAGCCATCATGGGACAGGATACTGGGGTCGCTTAGCACCGTTCGAAAAATAACTGACGGACTTTCGGCCCCCTCACCCTGCCCTGTCCCCGGAGGGGCGAGGGGACATCGGACAGTTATTTCTCGAGCGTTGCTTAGTCTGCGTCCAAGGCGGCCAGCAGCAGGCTGCGTGGGATGTCGGACAGGGGGGCGGAGTCTTCGTCCTCCTGCGGAAAGCGGAACAATTCGATTCGGGCTCGCAACTGCAGCTCCGCATCGCTCGCCTGGATGAAAGCGTCCCAAGCTTGCTTTTCTTCGTCGTCCAGGCCGCAATACCACATCACGTATCGGGCCAACTTGGCGTCCGTCAGGAGCGTGCGGCCAAAGCGGGCTTGCTGGGCCGCCGTGTCCGGCTCGCTCCAGACGGCATACGAAAAGGCCGGCAGCGGACCAGCAGGCAGCCGATGCTCCCAGATGACCTGATGAGCTTCCGCATCCCAGCGGCCGTTGGTCTGGTAGGGTTCCTTGGCGAGGTTCAACCGGACTTCCAGATGGTCGGGAAAGCCCAGTTGCCATCCTTGCATGTAGATGGGAACCACCAGCTCGCCCACGACGACATTCATCGCTTCGGGCACGTCCGATTCCGGCTTATCGGGATGTTCTTGGCGCCAACGCTCATAAGCCTGACGATACTCGTCCGTCTGACGGCAGAATGCTTCCAGCGATCGCTCGACGTATTTGGCATCCCCGAGAAAAGCCAAGCCCTGTGGGATCGGCTGGTCGTCGGGGATGCCGATCTTTCGAGCCAAAGTACGCTGGACCTCCCGCAGTAACCATTGCTCCTGCGTGTTACCCTCTGCCGGAACCATGGCGTTCAGCAAACGCGGCAGATCGGTAGGACCCCAGTAGCCGCGCTGCTCGAAGTACTGCAACAGCCGGAAAGCAACTTCCTCGGCTCCAGCGTCGGGCTCATCAGCGACGACTCCCTGCATCCAAACGTAAATGGCCAAGTTCTTCAGATCCCGTCGCAGTTCTTCATCCAGAAACTGCTCGACACGGTCCTGGTGCGGATCGCCCTTCATTTCCGAACGAAACCAAGCGATCGTCAGATCGACCAACCGGTCCAGCGCGACCTGTCGATCCGCCAACTGCTGCTGCAGGTCATCCGAGCCTCGAAAACGTTCGCTGTAGCCGGTGACGTTGCCCAGCGGTGATTCGTAACGCACCCAACGCCCGTAGCCGCTGATGTCGGCCGGCATCGTCTGGGAAAACCGGCCTTCGAAAACATGTTTTCCGTTTTCGATCGATTTCGCCGCACCGTAAATCTGCTGTAGGTGCTCGCTTTTTGGCCCAGTCGCTCGCCAGACCGTCAATTTTCGATGGACGCCAGCATCGTCCGGTGTCAGTTCCAAGACATAAACGCTTTGATGACATCCAGCCAACAAGAAGCTGCAAATCGCGGCTGCGAGGAGATAGATTCGAGACATAACAACCTCCCTGAAGTCTTCCGTCGTAACATCCGCGCACGGTGCGCGCATCTTTGTAGGTTGGGACTCTGTCCCGA
>REEF01000534.1 GCA_007695205.1 Planctomycetaceae bacterium | reverse complement strand
CGGATCATCCCGATTGGGATCCCACGATGTGGCGTGATGCGACCAACGAGCCGGGCGGCTATCGTGGCCCGGAATACTGGGATGCCATGGTGCGTTACACGGATAAGATGGTCGGCAAGGTGGTCGGCAAACTGGACGAACTGGGACTGCGAGAGAACACGCTGGTCATCTGGACCTCGGACAACGGGACGTACGACCGGATCACGTCGCCGTTCCGGGGCCGGGATTTTCAAGGCGGCAAGGGCAGCACCAAGGACAGCGGCACCTGGGTGGGGTTTATCGCCAGTTGGCCCGGGACGATTCCGGCTGGTGTGGTGAGTGATTCGCTGGTGGATTTTGCGGACGTCTTACCGACCTTGACCGACGCGGCCGGGGTGGCGATCCCCGAGGATCTGCAGATCGACGGTGTCAGCCTGATGCCCCTGTTCGCCGGCCAACCGCGACAGAAAGACGCCATCTACTGCTGGTACGAGCGGAATGGTGTCCGAGAGCAGGCGTCCCAGCACGTGCGGACGGCGCATCACAAATTGTACGCCGACGGCCGCTTCTACGACACGTTGGCCGATCCCGACGAGACGCAGGATCTGGCGGCCGATGGCGTGCCCCCATCGCTGCGAACGATCCACGATTCGTTGCGTCAGACGCTGGATCACCACATGCGGATCACCAGGGCGGCCGACCCGATCCAGCAGGCCAAGCGGGACCAGCACACGCCAGCCAAGCCCAAGCCCAAGCCGAAGCGGTAAGCCAACACTCTCGTTGCATAGATAGTAGGACGGATTGCCAATCCGTCCTGCTTGTTTGTGGGACGGATTGCCAATCCGTCCTACGAGGGGAGACTGCGCCACGTTGGGGCCTAACAATCGACCGTAACTTCTTGGTCAAGCCTGCTCGAACAATCGATCGCAGCGGCGACGGATTTCGGTGGTGAACGTCCGGCAGTCTTCCAACAGGCCTGCCGCTTCGTCATAACCCAACAGGAAGGCCAGTTTTTTCTGCTCTAATTCGTCTTCGGGCAGATCGTGTCGCGCGGTGGTGTTCATCAGCCGCAAACGCGCCTCGATGCTGCGGAGGAACCGGTAGGCCTGGGCCAGGAAATCGGCATCTTCTTGATCCAGGGCCTTGGCCTCGCGCAATGCTGCGATGGCCTCCAACGTGCCCGGCACCAGGCACTCCGGACGGTCACCGCCATATTTCATCTGCAGCATTTGCACGGTAAACTCGATATCCATCGTGCCGCCGGGACCGCGTTTCAGATTGGTCGGAACTGCGGTCTCTTCCAGTCGCGTTCGCATCTGGCGGATCGCTTGGGCATCGTTGGGCTGCCAGCCTTCGCCGATCAGGGATCGGTGGACCGTTTCCATGGTGGCTTGTCGAGCGGCGTCCGATCCGAAGATCACGCGGGCCTTGCACAACGCCTGACGTTCCCACAATTGGCCCTGCCTGCTGGCGAAATACCGAGCGAACTCGGCCAACGACACCGCCAACATGCCGCTACGGCCCGTGGGTCGCAATCGGGGATCCAGCTCGTACAGGCGGCCATACGGGCCAAGTTGAGTGATCACCTTGATGATCCGCTGCCCCAGTTGGCTGAAGAAGTGCTGGTTGGTGGTCGATTTATCCGGACGATCGCTGCGGGGATACCGAGTCATCCCGTCCGCGTCGTAGAGGAAAACGACGTCCAGATCGCTGTGGTAATTCGGCTCGCGGCCCCCGAGTTTCCCCAACGCCATAATGATCAGTTCGCACGGCTGGCCATCGTGGGGACCGCCCTGAACGATGGGCGTCCCGTAGCGAGCCGTCAAACGCTGAAACTCGTTGATCGCGATCTGCTTCAAGCAAACCTCGCTGACATCCGACAGCACTCGCTGCGTTTCGCGAATATCGGCTTTGCCCAGAATATCCCGCACCCCGACCCGCAGATGCAGCGAATTCTTGAATCCGTGCAGGATCGGCTCCGCGTCTTCGGCTCCGCGCAATAGATCGCCCAGCACTCGTTCGAGGATTTCGAACGAAGGCAATCGTTCCAGCAGCAAAGAATCCAGCAATTCATCGATCATCCCGGGATTGGTGGTTAAGATGCTGGACAGGTACGGCGTTGCCGCGCACAGACGCACGTACAACTGCATCGAGGGCATATTCAGCCGGAACAGTTCCCACAGCACCCCCTTGCCACCCAGCGAATCACTGACCTGGCTCAGATTGATCAGCGTCGAATCGGGATCGGGCGTTTCGCTGATCGCCTGCAGCAACTGGGGCGCGATCGCGGCCAGGAAATGACGGCAACGTCGCGTGGACAGGAACGAGATTCTCTCCGTGGTCAACGCCATCAAATGCGTGTAGGCTTCGCGCACGTTCTTGAACCCATAGCAACTTAACACCTGCTCGATTTGCTGGTCGGTGGGCGCGGGGTCCAGCACCAGATCGACCTCGGGTTCTGCCGGAGCGTCAAACCCTTCGGCGTCGCCCATCAAGTGCTTCAGGATCCACCGATTCTGCTCGGTGATTCGTTGATAATCCGCCCGGAAACTATCCAGGGGAGAACGGTGGGGGCCATCGGCATACCCCATCCGGATGCTCACTTTGCGCAGCTCGTCGTCGTTGTCGGGCAGGACGTGCGTCTGCAGATCGAACATGATCTGCAGACGGTGCTCCAACTTGCGCAACATGGCATAGTTGTGTTCCAGCGCCGTGCGTTCCTCGCTGGTGAAGCATCCGACTTGTTCCAATCGAGCGATCGCATCCAGCGTATTGCCGGTGCGGATCTCGGGCAGATCGCCGCCGTTGAGCAGTTGCAGGAACTGGATGACGAATTCGATGTCGCGGATTCCACCGCGACCTTGCTTGACGTCCCGCTGATCGCCGCCTTCGCTTAAACAACGCTGTTCGATGCGACGTTTCAAGGCCCGGATGCCCATGATGTCTGCGCTGCTGAGGTAACGCCGGTAAATCCACGGTTCCATCAACTGCAGGAACTCCTCGCCCAGATCCAGATCCCCGGCGATCGGCCGCGCCTTGACAAACGCCTGGCGTTCCCAAGTACGGCCGGACATGTCGTAGTACTGTAAAGCCGCATTCAGGCCGATAACCGGTGGACCTTGGCTGCCCTCCGGCCTGAGCCGCAGGTCCACGCGATAGGCGATCCCATCGGCCGTGTTTTCGTTCAGGTATTGGAACACCTGTCGCGCCAGCCGCTCGAAAAATTCCGCATTGGTGATCGGTCGGTCGCCGTCGGTACGGCCGCCGTCGTCGGTCAGGAAGATCAAGTCGATATCGCTGGAGTAATTCAGCTCTAAACCACCGAGTTTTCCCAGCGCCAGCACGACGAACCGAGCTCGCTGGCCGTTTTCTAAGCGTGGCGTCCCCCGCCGGTCCACCAGCTTGCGCCAAGCGGCTTGCACGGCCGCTTCGCAGATGGCATCGGCCAGCACCGAGATCTGTTCGGTCACCGTCTCGAGCCGCTGACGTTTGACGATGTCCCCATAGGCGATCCGCAAGGTCTCACGCTGCTTGTGACGCCGCAAGGTGGCCATGATCTCGCGGTCGCCGTCGGCGTTGGCCACATCGTTGCAGATTTCACGCGTCAGGACGTCTCGCGCCACCGGTTGGCCTTCGGTGATTCGCAGCAGATCGAACGTCTCGGGTTCCCGGACCATCAGATCGCTCAGATGCTGGCTGCTGGAAAAAATCTGCAGCAGCGTCGGTAACGACTCGGGGTCGCGTTCGAACAAGGCTGCCAGCGCCAGGGGGCTGCGCGACGCGCCGAACAGCCGATCCAGGTTGTTCAACGCCATGTCCGGGTCGCTCAGCCGCGGCAGTTCCTGACTCAATTGCTGGCTGATCAACGCCAACAAATCCAGCGTGACGCCGGATTGAGCGATCGACCTCAAGTTGTCGGATGCTCGATCCACGTTCCGTAGCTTCAGCGTGCGAAGTCTCGACTGCAGTGCGCTGGGATCTTCCAAGCATTGAATGAGGGTGTCATGGTCCATGGATTTGCGTGACGCTGACAAACAGACAACTCCTTCCTGGCTTTGGGAGGCAAACGCAGAGCATTGTAGCGATGATAATCGATGCGGGGACCGCTGACGAGTCCAACCCGCTTGCTCGGAGCCACTTTCTGGTTTAGGATTCCGAGGTCCGCAATTGGGGCCGTCGAACATGCCACCGTGCGGCGTCCGAACATCCGAGGATCGTCTTCCCGTCCATTGCTTCACTATTTTAATGGGAGAACACGCCATGACCACGCAACCTCGTTCCCACCGCCGCCATTTCCTGTCCGCCACCGGATTGGGAACCGCTGCCGCTTTGACCGCTGGTATCGGTGGGCTCGCCTCCCCTGCGTCAGCCCACGACCACATCCCCAGCAAACCCGAAAAACGGCCGTTGCGTTTGGCCCTGGCTTCGTACACCCTGCGGCGATTCGACCTGGATCAGACGCTGGCGATGACCACGCGATTGGGCCTGGAAGCCATCTGCCTGAAGGATTTCCATCTGCCGCTGGACGCCTCGCCTGAACTGATGGCCGAAACGGTGGCTAAGGTCCGGGATGCCGGACTGGTGCTGTACGCCTGCGGGGTGATCACCATGCGCAATCAGCAACAGATCGACCAGGCGTTCGATTACGCCAAGGCGGCCGGGATGACCCACATCATCGCCGCACCATCCGCCGAAATGCTGCCGATGATCGAAGCTAAAGTGCGCGAGTACGATCTGCGGGTATGCATCCACAACCACGGCCCCGGCGATGCCCATTTCCCCACCCCGATCGACGGATACGACAAGATCCGCACGTTGGACGATCGCATCGGGTTCTGCCACGATATCGGGCACACGGTCCGCTACGGCCAGGACGCGGTCGAACACGGCGAAAAGACGGCCGATCGCGTCTACGATATCCACATCAAGGACGTGACAGAAAACACTCGCGAAGGCCGCGCGATCGCGTGTGGCCGAGGCGTGATCGATCTGCCTCGTCTGCTGCACTCGCTGCTCAAAACCGGCTACGACGGCTACCTGGCGTTCGAATACGAAGCCGAACCCGACGATCCGCTGCCCGGTCTAGCCGAATCGGTGGGCTATATCCGAGGCGTCCTGGATTGCCTGGGTTAACGTCTTCTGGTGTAGGATGCTCGCACCGTGCGCGCCGCTTCGAAACCTGAAAAGCGAAATCCGAAACAAATTCAGACCCAGTACCTCAAGCGAGCGACGGCCGCCAGGGCCAAATGCTGCGGGTGCGGCTTGTCGCTTTCCGAGCTGACCTACACGATCGAGAAGACGGAATTCGATCTTTGCAGCGAGGTGACGGAGGATGGGTACAACGGGGGAAAATAGGACGCCCGCTGTTACTGTTTAGACAACGGGGACACCCATTTTTGCTCTCTCGAATCGGACGAGCCCGGATGTGCTGGCTCCGCGGAGACTGTTTCGAGCCCGCTGCTGAACGACCGCGACTGAAAACACTGAGCTTTCAGCCCTAGCGACGGATGTTTCGTAAGCTCGTAAGGATGGTTCCAAAGCTGGGTGTCCCCTGTGCCAAAGCTGGGTGTCCCCAGGGCATGCTGACGCTTGGGGTTACGAATCGTCGGGGGTAGACCACAGTGTTTGCTGAGTCGTGGATGGAATCTCGGATGCAAAGGTTGGCAACAGGCCCAGCACACGACCGGCTAGAGCCGCACCGCTCAAAAATGCCCCTTCGACTCGGGGGCCACAGCACCAATCGCCGCAGGCTCCGATCATGCGATGGGCGTCGAACAGACAGCGCTGCGCCAACGGCTGGATCGGCAACGCGTACCGCCAGCGGTGAACGATGGCGTTCTCCGGCTCTGCGGTCACACCCGTCGCTCGCCGGAAGCTTTCCAACAACATCGTCTGCACTTCGTCGGGGAGCCGCTCCAGATGTGCCTCAGTCCAATCGGCCGATGCGTGCAACACCCAGGTCTCTGCGCCCGAGTCGCGGCCAGGTTTACTGCGGTTTCGAGCGACCCAAGACAAGATCGAATCCTGGACGAAGGCGCCGTCGTAGTCGACGGGGATGGGGGAGCCGAACCGAGCCATCAACGTCCAGCAACCGGCGACCGGGACCGACGCAGCACGCGCGGCCAAATCCTCGACGGCTGTCAACAGTTCCGCGGCTTGCGGTGCAGGAGCCGCAACCACCACAAAGTCTGCTCGGGTCACTTCCTTGCCCGTGCCGTCCAGAATACGCCAAGTGCCATTGTCCGGTTGGAGCGACGCGATCTGTACCTTGGTCCGAATGTCCAGGCCGCTGGCCAGATGCTTGCCGATCGCGTTCATGCCCGGGCACCCCACGTAGCGATCCGTCGCTGATTTGTCCAGTTCGATCTGCCCGTCCCGCAGCGAGACGATTCGCCCTTTCCAAGGTTGAACCAGCCCGTCCTGGATCCACGAATCCACATAACGGCGGAAGCGATCGTCGCGGACGGTAAAGTATTGTGCTCCGTGGTCGAACGTCAGGCCATCGTCGGTGCGACGAGTTGCCATGCGGCCGCTGACGCCGCGACTCTTTTCCAGCACGGTGACCGGCAGGCCATGGTCGGCCAGCGTTCGGGCACACATCAAGCCGGAGACCCCGGCACCGATCACCGCCACGGTCGGCAACGATTCGGTCAACGGCCGCATGGTATGCCGCCGGTACGCGGCCACATCCAGCCGAACTGCATGATCGTCGGTGGTCCGGACGCGAAGCGTTCCGGAAATTGGTCGCGCCGGAGGGAAAGGTCGATCGAATAAGCCCAGGCACCAGAGCAGTCCGCCGTACGAACACGGGTCGCGACCGTCCAAAGCGTAGCGGTGGTTCAAGTCGATCAGCATCGCCAGCGCCGTCGCCGGATCCGGCGTCCACTGCAGCAGCGCCTTGCCCCACGTCATCCGCACGTTGTTGTGCAATTCGCCGTGGATCAGCAGCGACTTTTGAGCCGCATCCCACAGCGGATCCCCCGTTTCGCCGCGGGCCAGCCGCTCCCAGGACAGGATGGCCGGACGCGGGTCGCTGCGATGTTCGGCCAACGTGGCCTGCGCCCAATCGGGCAACACCTCCAGTTGCTCGTGGTCCGCCCGATGAAAACACAGATGGTGAGCCAATTCACGCCAAATCAATAACTCGTCCAGAAACTTATCCGCCTGCTGCTCGGCCGCCTGAAGTGCGATTCGCAACGGCGAGACCATGCCATAATGCAGGTAGGCCGACAATCGGCTGACACCATCGGACAGCGGATCGTTCCGCCGCTTGCCATAATCCTTCAGACCCTGTTGACGAAACGCATCCCAACGCCGATAACCGGCAACGCTTCCGCCCGGCGTGTGCGGGACCGGCCCGATCGCGTGATCGATCTCGCAGTCAGCAACCAGCGAGGCCAGATCGCAACTCCGAACATCTACCGGATCGAACGGTAGATGGTCAGGCATCCAGGCCGATGTCGGATCGGGCATTTCGTTCCAGGGCCGCGTCAGCCGCTGACGATACAGGTCTCGCGTTGCCTCGCGAAAGCGGAAGGCTCGATCGTACGCGCGGCCGACCAACTGCATGGGAACGATGCACGCCGTATCGACACACCAGATGGGACATTCGGTGGTGGCGACCAGCCGCTGCAACCAAGGCCAGGTCGGCCGCACCGGCATGTCCTCGGTGATCAACAAAGCGGCTCGCTCGGCCAGCGTTTGCAGATGCGGGCCGCGATGACCCGATCGCTCGACATGGCAGACATACGCGATCTTGCGAGCTTCCAGTTCCGTCTGCAAGTCGGCCATGCCCTGCAGCAGGAACGTATGGTGTCGATCCGAAGCGTACCGGTAACGCTCGGACAACCCCTGGTAGACCAGCACCGGCAACCCGACTGACTGACCAACCGCCAACGCCGCGTCCAATGCCGGATTCTCGTGTCCCCGCATCGCATGATGGCACCAGTACAGCACGAACTGGCCCGGCGTGGCCAAGTCACCATCCCGCAGTACCCGAACCCGCTCGGACAACGCAGGAGCCATCCGCTGCACCACTTCCGAAGATTGCATGTCGACCCTTCCCGTCAGAGACCAAGCCACCCACCTCGATCTACAAGAGTGTAGCAGCATTTTCTGTGTCCCCAAGGCACCGGTGATAGATCTCCTGGCCGCCGAAATCCCACACATTCAACCGCACCGGGCAGCCCCACGGCGTCTATGGGATAAGTCGCTCGATTTGGCGCTCAGTCTGAACGGCATCCCGGTCGCCACAGCCGAACTGAAGAACCCGCTCACCGGCCAGACCGTCGGCCACGCCCGGCGCCAGTACATGACCGACCGCGATCCCAGGGACAAGATCTTCCAATTCAAGCAGCGGGCGCTGGTCCACTTCGCGGTCGATCCGGACCAGGTTTCGATGACCACGCGACTGAACGGGAAGAGCACGAGATTCCTGCCGTTCAACCAGGGCGATCATCACGGCGCCGGCAACCCGCCCAGTGCCCGTGGCTAGACAGGCCGAACCCGCCCAGTTGAACGACTTGTTCGACAAGACCATGGATCGGCAGATCATTTGGCGGGAGGAGGTCGAAAGGCTCTGCGAAGCGTTC
>REEF01000297.1 GCA_007695205.1 Planctomycetaceae bacterium | reverse complement strand
GTTTGACCCAGGATGTGATGCGGACCGTGTTCTGCGCACTGGATGGGTTCCAGCAACGCTTCGATTTCGGCCGGTGATGGACAGGTCGTTTCGGCGTTCGGCACCGGTCGTCAGAGAGGAGGCTGTGCAGTGAGCGGTGCTCACGAAATCCCGAGGGAAGCCTTCAGGCAAGTGTCGATGTGCTGTATCACCATTTCCGGTAAACGCCCGATGGACCGCCGGATGTCCGATTGCGGTATGGTGTGCAGTCGCTCGCAACGAACCGCCGAATTGTGCAGCAAACCGGACTCGGCCCCCTCCTCGGTCGAGATGTCGATGAGTAGCTGATGGGCTTCGTCGATTCGCGACGTGTTGCTTGTAATGGCCGCTATAATCGTCTCGTTCAGCCGCGAGTTGTTCCGATCCGACTGAACCACCAAAGCCGGGCGGAGTTTGCCGCCGCTTGTGCCAACATTCTCCACGAATGCAAGAACTACGTCTCCGCGACTGACTGGCATCTCTTGGCAAGCCTTTCGTCGTAATGGTCGTAGTCATCCATTGCCGGTTCATTCCAACCGTTGCCCTCCGCCGACTTGGCGAGGATCCTTCGCAAATCCTTGTCGGTCCATTGCTGCTCGTCGTAAAGCAGGTGTTTCAGACGGTCGTAAACGTCCGCGCGCAGAACCACGCACTCCAGGCCGTCCTCCGAAACTCGTACGGCCTCGCCGTTGGCAACCGCTGATTTCTCAGGTGCAGTCAGGTTCATTTCACATCCCTCCCACCGACCATTTTGACAGGAACCGGGAATTCCCGCAAGTTCGACTCGTATCCAAGCTGTCAACGAGATCCGTCTAACAACCAGCAGACCCGTTACTCCATCGTCGCTCACGCATCGCGGCCCCGATTGCCAGCTTTCCAATTCAAGAATCCCTCCGCCCTCCGACCTCGGACTTCCGCCGTCCGACCTCGGCCCTCGGGTAGTATTCAGATCGCCAATCCTTGGGTAAGATGAAACGAGTCGGAAAACATGCTGACTGGAAGGAAGATTGTGTCATGCCATCGCCGTTTCCCGGTATGAATCCCTATCTTGAACAGGACGATGTCTGGGAGGATTTTCACGGCCGGTTTATTCCCATCGCTGCGGAATTCATCGGTGAACAGATCCAACCCGCGTACATCGTGAAACTGGGGGTGAATGTCTACATTCACGAGCCGCCCTACGAGCAACGAGTCGTCTTGGGCCGGCCGGATGTGGCAGTTGTCGCCCCACAACCCGCTCGCCCGGTTGTCGAGCGTGTGGAGACCATCCAGGCGCCGGCCTACGCCCGCCTTGTTCCCCCTGTGGACGTGTGCCGCGAGCCGTACCTGGAAATCCGCGACCGGCAGAGCCGACAGTTGGTGACCGCCCTCGAATTGCTCAGTCCCACGAACAAACGCCCCGGCCCCGATCGCCAGCAGTACTTGCACAAGCGGCAACAGGTTTTTCACGCCCGCGTCAATCTCGTGGAAATCGATCTGTTGCGAGGTGGGCCACGGTTGCCTTTGGAAGACTTACCCGCATGCGACTACTACGCGATGGTCGCCCGCCCGGAAGACCATCCGAAAGCGGCCATCTGGCCGATTCGCTTGCCTGATGCGTTGCCTACCATCCCCATTCCGCTGCGACCGCCGGACGCCGATGCCCGCTTGGATCTACAGGCCGTCGTACAGCGTGCCTACGATACGGCGGGCTATCGACATTACATCTACGAGGGGACTCCCAAACCGCCCCTTTCCGAAGCCGACCAAGCTTGGGCTGCAGAACTGGCTCGCCACGCTTGACCACCGAACCCAAGTTCCTGCTGAGCCCGACGATCGTGGGAAAGTCGCTGCAAGAAACTCACCAGAGCGCGGTAAGTCTCCGTTTCGAACATGGCGCATGCTGTGATGTTCCGGTGGAATCTTCGATGCCTCAGTCTGGGGCGTGCATGTCGAACCCGCTCTGAATCGCTTCCTCCAAGATCGTCGCGGCCCAACGCGCCTGGCGGATCGTCAATGGCCATTGCTCTCGGATATGACGTCCGACATCGTAGACGAATTTTCGTTCTCTGCGATTCAGAGTCTCGTTCTCTTTGCCCCAACGCGATAGTCGCATCCACATTACGTAGCCAAATGCAACCACGTCACGGATGATTCGATCATCGTCGACGGGCGGTTCCGGGACCAGCGAACGAGCATCAGCATCAAACGGCAACTCCTGCGGCAACGTTGCCGCCGTCCGTGAATCGTCGGGAGCCGTAATGTCTTTGGGAGCCGCCTTGTCGATCGTCGGCGCAGCCTCAGGGGGTAGATTGTCTGCAGCTTTGCCTTGAATCACTGATTCAGTTGGTTCGGTTGCTCCTTCTGCGCCTCCGCATGAATCGACTGTTTCGATGCTGGTCGCCTTCCTTTCCGGCAAGCCATCCTGAGCCCGCGAGAAACCGGCGGATCGCATCGTCTCGATGCATTGCTGGCCAGAAATATCCTCGATCCAGAGCGTGGCATCCCCGTCCGTCGACGTGCCGATGGGCATGATTTCCAACGAGTCCAGTTGATCGACGATCCGAGCAATCTCTCGCTGCCGATTGGCATAGAAGGAACTGCCTCGAACTCGCACAAACTTCCATCCACACCGTTCCAGCATCCGCTGGCGTGCCATGTCCGCTTCGTAGCGATCCGCACCATGCCACTGGTCGCCGTCGCATTCGACCGCCAAGCGAGCCTTGGTTCCTTCGACGACCAAATCAATCCGCTTGCCAGCAGCGGAGTACTGTGGAATCACGCGATACCCGGCGTTGGCCAACTCGGTCGCCACCTCGCGCTCATGTGCCGCATCGATCTGCTCGCTGAGCTGTACCCCCCACTGCCTCCCGGCAGGTTGGCCGCTTGCGATCCTACGACGCGAAAGATCGGCTTCGGTAAGGTAGTTGGGTTCCGGACGACCGGCCCAAACACGGCATCACCGGCACGATCCCGGTGAGAATCTCTAACGGGCAAATCGATCCCGCGGCACACACGACCCGCAAACCGAGGCAGTACTTCTCCGTCACGAGCCTGCTTGTCCATGTGGCCGGGCAGCGGCGAGCACGCCGATGGGGTCGGCTTAACCTGCATCGCCTGATCGCCTGAATCGACCCGTGCGGCGCCATATACCAGCGTGAAGAAGAACCCGCATGCTCCACACCCCGATTTCCTTGGCCTCCACCGCCTGCTTAACCACTCCTGCGGTTGCCACGGGCCTGTTGGGCGAACACCCCTGAAGGTGTCATGACGCGATACCGGGTTACCCGAATGGGAAATGGATTCAGGTTGCCGTTTACCCCAATGTCGTTCTATAATCGTCGGTTGTTCGACTCACGGTGAATCGGGCGGGGCAGATCGCCCGAAATTAGCTAAAGCATCGCACCTGATTTTCCAGATTGAGCATTTCTGATCCCACGAGGGCCTAGGGGGCTGTTCGGTGCCAATCCAACTTGTCGAGTTGCAGAACCAAGTCGTTCGGTTTTTCGGTGAAGTCTTCGAAGGACTGTTCATAACCCGTCTGCTTCCGGACATTCAAACGGAACTCGATCGAAAGCGGGTGCGTCGGCAGATCGACGAACTCGCGGATACTGCCTCGCAATCCCTTTCCCGCTTTCTTTCGAACAAGGATCTCTCCGAAGCAACGCTTCGAGGCTTTCTTGATGGTCTGAAGCCGTTGACCGAAGCTTACGACTGGGAGCGAATCGCGAATCCAAACGAAACGCACGAAGTTGTCGCGGCCGAATTATTGGAGCATGCCCATATCCCCCCGTGTGCAATAGCTTCCCGACACGAGAATACGTACCGATTGGTGTTCGGGGTGGTGACGCAAGCCGTCATGCGGGTCGCGCCCGTGTTGGCAGACTGGAAACGTTACAGTTTCTCCCGCACCTACGAAGTCCCCCGCCAACTGAACGCGCGGCTCGAGCAGATCGCCGAGCAATACGAGACGCTCGGCACCGGGCGCATCGACAGCGTCGATGAGCGTTTTGAACTGACGTATCGCGACTACTTGATGCAGCGGTTCCTTGGGGTCGAGGCCGGTACCGTGCGCATGGCTACGAATCTGAATGTCGATTTGAAAACCCTGTTTGTAATGCCCCGCGTACGCTTACGGAAGGTGTCCGCCGGCGATGGCGAATTGAGCGAACGAGCGGGCGACGATCTTTTGATGCTGTCCGATGTGAAGCGGCAATTCGCACAACGAGTGCATGGACATGGCATTCCCCAAGATGCCTCAGAGGATTCGAAGGACGTACAGACAGCGTGGGAGGCTGCCCAGCAAGCGTCGCGTGCAGTACTGATTGGACCGCCCGGCGCCGGCAAGTCAACGTTTCTGGAATGGGTCCAACTGCAAGTGGCCGAAGCAAAGGACTACGTTCTAGTATCAGGCGTGGGGCAGGCAATCCCGATTCTGCTGCGGGTGCGGCAGTTCGGCGCCGATCCACCAACGGGCCGGGAGATGGTTGCGAAAGCGACGGCCAGCGAAGAGTGGGCGAACGAGATGCCAGCGGGATGGGTGGAACGGCAAATGAAAAAAGGCCGCGTCCTGCTGATGAACGACGGTCTGGATGAAACGGAACCGGAGGTTCGCGACCAGAAACTCCTTCCCTGGTTGAAGGATCTGTGCAAACGGTATCCCAAATGTCGCTACCTCGTGTCGTCACGCCCTGTGGGATACCCGCCTGATTGGCTCAAGCGACCGAAGTTCCAGGAATTCGATGTCGAGGATTTCACTCAACAGCAAATCGCCGAGTACGCTCAACACTGGTGTACGGCCGTTCGTCTCGCTCGCAACGAACCAGCATCCGAAGCGCAACGCGAGGGCCAGAAGGATGGGCAGAGCATCGTGGAACAGGTCCGGGAACATCCCTACATTCGCGACCTGGCGCGGAATCCCTTGATGCTCTCCGCGATCTGCCTCGTCAACGCTTTTGAACACGGCCGACTGCCTGACGATCGTGTCATCCTGTATCGGATGTGCGTCGAGGGGCTCCTCCATAATTGGGACCAACGGCGTGGCATACGTTCCAGCTTCTCGCTGACCGAGAAGTTGCGTGCTTGCCGGGAGGTGGCGATTGCGATGCAGGCGGAAGGACGCGCAGAATCTCCCGAGAACCGCATCCGCCAAATCTTTGCCAAGGCATTAGGCCGCGCGCAAGATGCCGAAACGCTGCTGCAGCACATCCGGTATCGCACAGGTCTGTTATTGGAGCGGCGTCCCGCCGTCTTTGCCTTTGCCCACCTGACTTTCCAAGAGTACTTGGCAGCTCTGGCCGTGGATCAGGGCAACGAACTGAAGATCACTCGCGACGAATTGCTCCGCGATTACGCAGACACCCGCTGGCGCGAGGTGTTGCCGCTGCTCTGTGGGATGTCGTCGCGTCAAACCGCTCGCGAGGTGCTTGAGCAACTGATATCGTTCGACGAATCACTGGAACTCGCTGAGGTATTGAATGACGCTTATTGGACGTCCTTGCGCGAGATCGGTGGGAATAAGACGCTTCGGCAAAGAGTGTTGACACGAATACTTGAACTTCCTGCAGCGGCACCTGATCAAGTTAGATTCCGAGGGTTCAGCGAAGACGAACTGACGAAGAAGGCAAACGCCTTATTGGGGCGGACGAACGGTCAGTACAGCACTTCGAATTCATACTGGTACCTATTGTTCCGGCCCGAGTCGATCGAGTTCGATTGCCTGTGGCTGCGTGTCAAAGATTGGAAGCAGATGAGTCCCATCACCCTCGCTGAGTGCGTACATCTGTTGCACAGGCACAGTCCGGCGGAAAGGCTCGCGAGTTGGACACAAGCTTCAGAATGCTATCGTTCGCCTGGCCCTAACTTCTCCGAAGATGTGAAATACAAATCCCAAGCAAGCATCGCACTTCTAGGGTTGACGAATGAACAAAGGGTACTCGACGTTTCCTTGGCTAGAGTGCTGGTATCAATACTGGACAGCATGATCGAGACGAAAGATGTTGGATCTCCGGTCACGCATCCGAGCGACGTTCCTTTTCGTCCTATTGATGATCTCGACAGGCAAGTACTGCAGCAGGTGAAGGAGAAGGCCCTAGAATTCGTCGCGATGGTTAAGGCAGATACAGACGATCGCCGCTCACGACAATTCGGTCGGGTGATGTTAGTCTGGACGGAATCATTGGGCTCGCCCTCGGCATCGGACGCCACAAAAAAAAGGAAAGCCTCATCCACCAAGGTCTCGACACGATCCCGTACCAAAAAAAAGAAATAGAAATGAGCGACTCTCAAAAGATTTCTCCGGCGTTCGAATCTTTCTTGTCAAAAGCCGGTCCGGATGACCGGCGCGAGGCGATTGTCTTTTCGCGCGGCCCCGACCGCAACGATAAGCCGCTGCGTGGATCGCTCAGACGGTTGAAGACGCGGTTGGATTACATCAAACAGATGGCACACGCCCAACAGTCGGTCCAACCAGCCGTTGCGGCCAGTTATCGTCGCGCGGTAAAGTCGATGGCTCCGAAAACTGGCACGCTGGACGTCGAGTCCGTGGCGCACGGTGTGATTCCCGTGCAAATGATGCAGGTCACCCGCCGGACACTCAAGGCACTGGCGGACGACCCGCGCATCGTCGCGGTGATGCCGAACCAGAAGGTCCATCTAATCAGACCGAAGGAGGTCGATTATCACGCGCTCATCAAGGACGAACGAAACCAAGAATCAACCTGGGGTTTGCGGCAACTGGGGATTCCCAAGCTGTGGGAAACGACGAAGGGCAAAGACATACGTGTCGCCGTGCTTGATACGGGTGTACACGGGCCGCATTCCGTCTTTCGGCGAAACGGGGACACTGCTATCGAGCAGTTTGTCATGATTGATCCGTTGGGCCGCCGGATCACAACGGACGCGGCGTTCGACGGAGACCAACATGGGACGCACGTGTGCGGAACGATTGCCGGTGGCAAGGTGGAGGCCAAGATCTCAGTGGGCGTCGCTCCAGAGGCCAAATTGCTGGTTGCAGCCGTACTGGTGGGTAATGCGACGCTAAGGACGGTGATCGAGGGCATCGCATGGGCGGCGGAACATGGAGCGGACATCATCAACATGTCGCTCGGGTTCACCTACTACGAACCCAAATTTGGCGAGATATTCCAATGGATTCTGGACGAGTACGGAATCCTACCCGTCGTTTCGGTGGGAAACGAAAATCACGGGAATGCCAGTTGCCCGGGCAACATCTATAATGCATTGTCGGTGGGAGCCGTCGAGAAACTCCGAGGTCCGGGAGGGAAGCTGGGCGTCACGGCATTCAGTTCCGGTGCGAGCCTTGTGTTTCCGGGAGAGCAGCCCCCCTTGGTGACCAAGCCCGATGTGGCAGCACCGGGGCATCAAGTTCTGTCGGCGATTCCTCCACAGGACCAACCGGATGGCGGCATTGTCGATTTCGCATACATGTCGGGAACGTCGATGGCGGCGCCGCACGTGGCTGGTGTTGCCGCGCTACTGCTATCGGCCAAACCTGCCGCCACGGTCCAACAGGTGATCGAGGCGATGAAGGACACGGCCAGCCATCCCGCAGGAGACGATCTGCGGCCCGATAACCGCTGGGGGATGGGCTTGATCCAACCCGCAGCAGCCTTAGACGCGTTAGAGGGAACCTGAACGGTGAGCAAGCAATTGGAGCCCACGAAAGTCAGCGACGCCTTGCGTTCGCGAATGGAGCATCGGCCGCCTCGTGAGCGGATGCGTGCCGTTGTGCTGCTGCAACCGCGATCGACTGGAGCGGGGCAGCGCCGCAGACTGTCCCGGGAAGAACGACGCAAGTTGGCAGAAGCCCACATCGAGTGGTTCACGGCGCGATTGCCCGAGATCGACCGGATCCTGAACGAGACGGGTGGCAGGCGACTGGCCGAGCGCCCGGACGCCCTTGGCTCACTACCAGTGGAGACAAACCCCGATGGAATCCTAGCTCTGTCAGCTTCCGATGCCGTCAAGGCAATTCTTGAAGACCAGCCAGTCCAGCTTGTCTCGTGAGAGCAGCACTCATTCGGTGATGCCTTCATTCGTTGGAGGCTTTCCGAACGCTGGGGCCGGGCGCCGATCCCCCAAGACGTCTCAATAAATCTTCCATCGTGATCTGGTTGCCCACCAGGTCTGCTGCGCAGTGGAATGGTTGGTCGCGTTTCGACAGAGATTTCCCGCCGGTCACCCGGCACGCTGAGTCGCGGGGATACCCGGCTGTGGTCTTCGAATCCGACCGGACCAAGTGTACGGGTACCACGAAGAACGCATCAAACACGCCAGTCATCGGTACGACAACCACCTAGAAAGCCCGTCCAGTCGGGGTGGCAAATCGCTGCGGGGCAGACTGGTGGCCAAGCGGACGGCGAAATGGTATCATTGAGGCATGACAGCTACACTCACGCCGGAGCAGGTTGCAGAACTGGAACGGAGCGCCGGCTCTCCACTGGTCGTGGAGAACCCGCAAACCCGGCAAGGGTACGTGCTCGTTCCCCGCGAGGTTTACCAGCACGCCAGCCTTTGTTCGAGGCCATCATCGGGCAGACGCAGGCAGGCAACTCACCGGA
>REEF01000302.1 GCA_007695205.1 Planctomycetaceae bacterium | reverse complement strand
GGTAGTCAGGCTGGTCCATTCGCGAACTCGTTCGGCGCTCGAACACCAGCTCAGAAAAATATTTTGAAAAAATTGTGGAAAACTTGTCGAAAAGCTGTTGCAAAAATAAAAACGATGCGTACAACTAACGCTAGCAAGAAGGGAGTTGAATGCCGCACGTGTTTCTTTTGCGATTCATTCGGAATGTTTCTGCAACAGACCACCTCTCATCTCGTCGAGAGCGATGCGGCGATCATGCTGTGGGCGAGCTGGAATCGAACGCCCGGTTTGACCGAAGCCTCGATACGAAGCTCGTCGAAACCTTGTTTATCGGAGGATGAATAGTGGCCACCAAGAAAGCCGCGCCGAAGAAGGCAGCCAAGAAGGCGCCCGCCAAGAAGGCAGCGCCCGCCAAGAAGGCTCCTGCCAAGAAGGCCCCGGCCAAGAAGGCCCCCGCCAAAAAGGCAGCGAAGAAGGCGAAGAAGTAGGTCGCGAGCCTGTGCTGGATGCCTGATACGTCAGGCATACCAGCAACACACGGATAACGACGAGACAGGGCCGTCGGAACCATTGGTTCCGACGGCCCTAATTTTTTGCGCCCATCGAAGGTAAGCACCCGACCAAGAGTTTCTTGTCATGGAAGGTAACCTTGCATGGGGGACGCAACGGGGTCGGGAGTCGTTTTCGGCCAACGATCTACCACATGGGAAGCGGCTCACCCGAAAACGACTTCCGACCCCCTTCCGCCTGGATGCGATGCTGACCTTGATCAGAGCACGGGCAGGGACGGTTGCGGCGGTGCTGCGGCGGCCGAGGCGGCTAGGTTTTTGACCAGCCGGTACGCGATTTTTTCAAAGCTGGGGCCGATGTTCGCGTCCGAAAAATTCGCCTCCATCGTACCCGCGTCACCGTGCTCGCGGATCGCCAGTTGGATCGGCACCTCGCCCAAGAAAGGCACGTCCGATTCCTCGGCGTGCTTTCGCGCGCCGCCGCTGCCAAAGATATCGTATTTCTTGCCACAATCCGGGCAAACAAAGCCGCTCATGTTTTCCACAATGCCCAAAATCGGGATGTTTACCTTGCGGAACATGTGAATCGCTTTGACGGCGTCCAGCAGGGCCACATCTTGCGGCGTACAGACGACGACCGCACCGGTCAACGGCAGCAATTGCGACAGGGTCAATGCGATATCGCCGGTACCTGGCGGCATATCGATAATCAGATAATCCAGATCGCCCCAATCGGTATCCCGCAAGAACTGGGTCACCGCGCCATGCAGCATGGGACCTCGCCAAATGACCGCTTCTTCTTTGGGCACCAGCAGTCCCATGCTCATCACGGGCATGCCGTTCTTATAGACCGGCGTCAAACGATTGTTTTCGATCATCGGACGGCCTGA
The DNA here is from genome assembly GCA_007695205.1 of Planctomycetaceae bacterium. Taxonomy (GTDB): domain Bacteria; phylum Planctomycetota; class Planctomycetia; order Pirellulales; family Pirellulaceae; genus SKKK01. The sequence goes on along the minus strand of REEF01000302.1, from coordinate 7,203 downwards.
CAGCCCCAGCAGATGCGGGATACTGGGTCCGTAGACATCGGAATCCATCAAGCCCACTCGGCTGCCGGCTCGTTGCAGGGCCAAGGCCAAGCTGGCGGCGATGGTGCTCTTGCCAACACCCCCTTTGCCCGAACCGACCGCGATGACGCTCTTGGCCGTCAAACCGATCTCGCCCAGTTTCTGGGGGGCGCGAGCATGGATACGGCGGTCGATCTGGACGGAATGCAAGCCGGGAAAAGCGGCTTGCAGCTTCTCTGACAGCGCATCGCACACATCCTGCCAGATCGGAGCGGCCCAACTGGTCAGCTCCAGGGTCAGCGACAAGCGGTCACCGTCCAACTGCAGGTTCTTGACCTGTTCGAAATCGTGGATGCTGCGCCCGCTTTCGGGATCGCGAAAATCCTTCAAGATGGATTGCACGTCGGTCAGACGAATCGGCCCATCGGCCATGATTTGGTTTCCCTTCTAATTATTTCGAAAAATCCTGTTTCTGATCCCATTCGGTACCGGCAGTCGAACCGCTGGACTGGATCGCGTGATCTGCATCGCGTGATCTACCTGTCGGCCACGGTAACCGCGCCCACGTCCATTGTCGGACAGACGCTCGGTTCGACGGCGACTGGGCGACATGTCGCACAATCCAGTGCGCCAAACGGTTCAATTCGACCACGTTGCCCACGACATGATGAGCACCTGCTGTGCGTAACACCGCTTCGGCGGGACGGTCGAGCGACGAAGCCACGATTACGGATCGCATGTCGTCGAAACGGCCCGTTTGCTCCACTAACCAGCGGCACAAATCTGTCACCTTGTCGCCAAAGGTTTCGATCACCAGCACGCTGGCCGGGTTCTCCCGCAATCGAGCCGCACATTCGCTTAACATCCGAATTTCCAAGATGGGAACCGATGCAAGCTGCGGCATGCAGCGCAGGGATGCGGCCCATCTGCCTGTCTTTTCACACACGATGATTCGAGCGGACCGCATCGCTTCTACGTCCTTCTTTCTCGGGCGTCGATCGTCGCCTTGGGATATCCTAGAAGGCTGGCCGCGTTTCTTCAACCCGGCTGATCGGGCACAGGCGGCGGATCGTCTGGGCTCAACTTGAAATGCTGCAGGCGGCGGACCGCGCGCGATCGAGTGATACCCAACAAACGGGCCACCTTGGCCTTGTTGCCCTTGGATCGATGCAAGGCGCGGCGGAACAGCTCCCGTTCGACTTCTTCGAGAAAAAGATCCAGTTGGATCGACTCGGCCTTCTTTCGAGGCCGCGATGCGGCCCGCGCGGCAAGCTGCAACGGCTCAGGCAAATCAGCCACCGTCACCTGAGGGCCAGACGCCCGGCGACAAGCGGTCGCGATGCACGTTGCCAGTTCATCCAGGTTGCCGGGCCAGGCATGCAGGAGAAGATGCTCGACGGCCTGGTCGGCAAATGACGATAACTGTTTGCCACCGATCGCATTCTCGCGTTCCAGAAAATACTGAGCCAGCAGCGGGATGTCATCACGCCGCTGCGAAAGGGGTGGTAACACGATCTCCAGGGTACTAAGTGCAAATGCCAAATCGCGACGGAACTGGTCCTTGGCCGCCAGATCGATCAGGCTGTGACGCGCGGTGGCGACGGTCCGCAGATCCAACTCGCGAATGCTCAAAATACCCGCCAGAGCCGCCTGGGCGTCGCTCGATAACCGATCCACCTCCAACAGTAGTAGCGTCCCCGGATGTTCCACCTGCAGTTCCGCACAACTGGCTGCGAAGGATGCGATCGTCTGGTTCAACAATTCTGCGTCTAGCAGATTACAGGCCAGCGGCGCCAACGGGGCGGCATCGCGATGCCCGCCGCCATAATGCACGGCTCGAGCCACATGCTCGCGCCCGCTGCCAGGCGGTCCGATCACCAACGTCCGCGAATCGGTTTGCACCGCCAGACGGATGATTTCCCGCGCCCGCATGATGGCCGGATGCTGGCCGATTACCTGGTCCAGATGAAAACGTTCGCCCAGTTCGGAGAGCACCTGGCGTAGCGTCGCATGCCGATCCTCGCCCGATGCCGCTCGGAACGGCGATTCGGCAGCCGGCGACGTCTCCGGCCCATCGACCAAGACCAAGACACCGCACGCTTTGTCATCTGCCGCAGATCCCAACGACAGAAAACGCGCCGGACGATGTTCCCAGGTATCGTCGCGTCGCGGCCAAGCGATCTGCCCTCGACCATCACGCCCCAAGAACACTTCTGGAGGGGGGCACAAACCGTTCAGAGACCTCTGTTCGGGGTCGCCCGGTGGGCCGCTGTGATAATCACAACGTTTTCCCATCAGCGATCGTGGTTCGACCTGGAGCCAGGCGAAACAGGCCGCGTTGCCGTATACAAAACGCCGTTGTGCGTCCAAAGCGAAGATGGGCACGTCACAATCGCCCAATAGATGGGAAAGAGCATTGATATTCGATCGTGTTCGCGCCATGAGTTTGCCCCCTTTTACAACTTCGGGTTGCCAGATTCTAATATAATGATGGGTGACGCGTGGCTACAATCGGCAAGGGATGAAGAAAACAGGTTGAATGGCGAGACGTAAAGGGGATCGGGAGTCGTTTTGAAAATGGTCCATGTGCTGATTCGAATCCTGATTCCATTCGGAGTGGTCGCCAGCGGCGTGGGGGTGTTTTGGCTGCTGGGATCGGGTCAGCAGGAAACGCTGCCGCCGAGCGACGAACGGGTCATTCCAGAGGTCGAAACAGTCACCTTGCAGGCTCATCAAGGGAATCTGGAGATCGAGGTGGACGGGATCGTCACGCCGGCCCGCGAAATCCAGGTGGCTGCCGAGGTGCCAGGGACGATCACGATGAAGGATCTCGCTTGCCGTGCCGGCAGCTTCGTCGAGGAAGGCCAATGGTTGATCGAGATCGATGCACGTGATTACCAATTGGAAGAGCACCGTGGGCTGAAACAACTGGAACAGTCGCAAGCCGAATTGGACGAGGCGGATGTCGAGATCGCGAACATCGATGCCTTGATCGATCTGGCGGATCGCGATCTGCAGTTGCAACAAAACGAACTGGCGCGGCAACTGCGTTTGACCAGCAGTATCAGCCAATCGGAGATCGACCGTGCCAAACGGGCCGTGGTGACGGCTGAAAACGCCCGTCAGATCTTGGAGAATCAGCTCAGCTCGGCCCGTGTTCGTCGCAGCCGTCTGCAGATCGCCATCGAGCTGGCTCGATCGCAACTGGAAAAGGCCCGTTTGGATCTGCAGCGAAGCCGCATCTTGGCCCCCGTCGACGGGGTGATTGTACGGGATCTGGTCGAGCAGGGCGATTATGTGCAGAAGGGAACCGCGTTGTTCACGATCGAGGATACTTCGGCGATCGAGGTCCGCTGTAATCTACTGATGGAAGACCTGTACTGGTTGTGGAGCCAGCAGCCGGTCTGGTCGGAATCGGAGCGGTCGACTCAGCAGGCGTATCAGATCCCGCGGATTCCCGCGACGGTCACCTATCAGTTCGCTCGAAGCGACGACCTTCGATTCGCGTGGCAGGGCACGTTGGATCGATTCGACGGCATCGGACTGGACGAACGAACGCGAACCGTCCCCTGCCGAGTACGCGTCGATCAGCCTCGACAAGTTCGTCGCGTGGGTGGAGAATCGTCCTCGGGATTGGCTGCCGCCGGTCCGCCAGCACTGGTTCGCGGCATGTATGTGACGGTCGCGTTACAGGTTCCGCAGCAAGATGTTTTCATCAAGGTACCGGACGCAGCGATCCAGCCCGGCAAGCGAGTTTGGCGGGTGCGGGACGACCGCTTGCAGCAACTCGGACCATTGTCTCTGGTCCGTGGCATCTCCGAGACTGACTCGCAAGGCCAGCGTCGTCGATTCTGGCTGACGCCGTCAACCCCATCGGGCCTAGAGCCTGGCGACCGTCTTTTGATCACGCCCTTGCAGGGCGCGCGGGACGGGATGCAAGTCGTCGTCGCCCCTGATCGGTCGCTGCCATGACACGCACCCCAAGGAGTTGAAAACCAAGTGCGAGCTGTCATCCGCTGGGCTATCGAAAACTCGCCGGCCATGAACATCCTGATGCTGTCGATCCTGGTGGTCGGCGCCGTCAGCCTCTCGATGCTGCGCCGCGAGATCTTTCCGGAATTCGAACTGGAAATCATCCTGGTCACGGTGCCCTACCCGGGAGCGACGCCGGCCGAGGTCGAAGAGGGCATCTGCCAGAAGATCGAGGAGGCGGTCCGATCGATCAGCGGCTTGAAGAAACAGGTCGCGGTGGCCCAGGAAAACGCCGGATTCATGGTGCTGTACCTGGAAGCGAATGTCAACGTGCAGAAGATCTTGAGCGAAGTGCGGGCCGAGATCGATCGAATCCCCAGCTTTCCGGATCTGGCCGAGGACCCGGAGGTCCAGCAATTGACGTTTCGGTTACCAGCGATCCGCGTGGGCTTGATCGGTCCTGACGATGTCTCGATCGAAGCCGAATGGGAACTTCGCCAGATGGCCGAGACGCTTCGTAGCGAACTGCTCCAGTTGCCCTCGGTGTCGCAAGCCGAACTGATCAATGTCAAGGACTTTCAGATCGATATCGAGATCCACGAACAGACCTTGCGTAAGCACGGACTGACGCTGCAGCAGGTGGCGCAGATTGTCCGCCGCGAGAATATCGAACTGCCCGGCGGCAAACTGAATACCGAGAACCAGGAAGTCCTGCTGCGAGGCAAGAACAAGCGAGTGACAGGCGAGGAGATCGCCCAGATTCCGCTGGTGACCACGCCCAGCGGAGTCATGCTGACGGTCGGTGATCTGGGATTTGTGCGGGACGAATTCGAGGATACCACGGCGATCAACCAAGTCGACGGTCTGCCGGCGATGGTGATCGGCATCAGTCGGACGTCCAGCGAAGACCTTTTGGCCATCGCACGCGAAGTCAAGGAGTACGTGGCGGACAAACAAACCCGATTGCCACCGGGTTACACGGTGCGAACCTGGCAGGATGCGTCGATCGATGTCAAGGATCGCCTTGATATGCTGATGAGAAACGGTCTGCAGGGCCTGTTGCTGGTATTCGTGGTGCTGGCGGTGTTTCTCGAACTCAAGCTGGCGTTCTGGGTAGCCTTGGGGATCCCCGTGGCTTTAATGGGTTCAGGCGTGGTGCTGCTGGGGTTCGATCAGACGTTGAATATGCTGTCGATGTTCGCCTTTTTGCTGGTGCTGGGGATCGTGGTGGATGATGCGATCGTGGTCGGCGAGAACATCTACGTACATCGGGCTCGCCACGAGAGCCTGGTCCAGGCAGCCGTTGAAGGCACGCGGGAAGTGCTCCCGGCGGTCGCCACTTCGGTGACCACGACGATTATCGCTTTTATCCCCCTGTTCTTCGTGTCGGGGGTGATGGGCAAATTCATCGCCGTGATGCCATTGGCCGTGATCGCCATGCTGGCTATTTCGCTGATCGAGAGCACGTTGATCCTGCCCTGCCATTTGGCGCATCGCGACAATCTGTTCCTGCGAGTGGTAGGGATCCTTTTGTATCCGCTCAGATCCGTCGGTGTGTTGCTGCGGAAGGTCAATGAGATCACGCACCACGCGGTGCATCATTTCACCGCTCATCGCTACCTGCCCATGCTGGGCTGGTGCTTGACTCATCCGCCGCTTGTCTTCAGCATCGCGTTGGCCCTGTTGATCGCCACCGCCGGTATGGTGCGAGCCGGGATCACGCCCTGGATCTTATTCCCCAAGCTGGATAGCCGAACGATCGAAGCCAAAATCGCTTATCCGGATGGGACGCCCGGCGAGGTGACTGACCGGGCGACTCGACGCTTGGAAGAAGCCATTCGGCGAATCGACGAGCGCTATGCCCAGCAAGGCCTGGGGCTCGTGACGATCATCCACCGATCGGTCGGCGAATTCACCGGGTCGGGATCCCTGGGACCTGATTCGCGCCATTCCGGCGGACATGCAGGAGCGGTTTACGTGGAATTGATCGAGCCGTCCGAACGCGACGTGATCAGCGAGACGGTGCTGCAGCAGTGGCGAGAAGAAGCGGGCGATTTTCCTGGCGCCGAGCGTCTGACGTTCAGCAGCCCCGAAATGGGGCCGGGCGGGCGGCCGATCGAATTCAAGCTGCTGGCGCCTGCGGATCGCATCGACCAGTTGGAAGCGGCTGTGGCCATGAGCCGCCAGCACCTGGCCCGGTATCCGGGAGTGTTCGATATCCGCGACGATTCATCGCCCGGCAAATGGGAGTACCAGTTGCGGATCAAGCAGAACGCGATGGCCATGGGCATCTCGGTCGCCGATCTGGCCGAGACCGTTCGGGCATCGTTCTACGGCGAAGAGGTCATGCGATTGCAACGAGGACGCCACGAGGTCAAGTTGATGGTTCGCTATCCTCGCGATCAACGCCGTTCGCTCAGCGATTTCGAAGCGATTCGAGTCCGCACGGAGGATGGGGCGGAACGACCGCTGACGGAACTGGCGGAGGTAACCGTCCAACGCGGCTATGCGGAAATCAATCGGTTAGACCAGATGCGATCCATCACGATCACCACCGACCTGGACGAAAAACAAGGCAACGCGTCCCGGATCGTCCGAGACATGCAAGAGAATTTCATGCCGGGCATGCTGGAGCAGTTCCCAGAGGTACGGGTCCGATGGGAGGGGCAACGCGAAGAGAGCCGGGAATCGATGGCCAGCCTGTACGTCGGTATTCTGCTGGCCGTGTTTGCGATGTACTGCCTGTTGACGCTGCAATTCCGTTCCTATTTCCAGCCGTTCATCATCCTGGTGATCATCCCGTTCGGCTTTGTCGGGGCTGTTTGGGGCCATGCCCTGCTGGGGTTACCCTTGACGATGCTCAGCATGTTCGGGCTGATGGCATTGACGGGTGTGGTGGTCAATGATTCCATCGTGCTGGTCGACTTTATCAACCAGCGAGTGGGGCGAGGGGTGCCGATCCGCACCGCGCTGTTGGAAGCGGGCAGCCGCCGGTTTCGTCCCGTCATACTGACGACCATCACCACCGTCGCCGGATTGACGCCGCTGCTGCTGGAGACCTCGTTCCAAGCTCAAGTCATCCTTCCCATGGCCGCCAGCTTATGTTTCGGTCTGATGGCCGCGACGGGCCTGGTGTTGCTGGTCGTCCCGACGTTGTATCTTGTTTACGTTCAACTATTCGCGCCGAAGGTGTTCGACATCGATGTCGATGAA
>REEF01000726.1 GCA_007695205.1 Planctomycetaceae bacterium | reverse complement strand
CCGTCCATCTTGTAAGGCAGCTTGTACAGCCGGTCACCGGTCGAGTTGGTGAAATACAGCCGCGATAGGGACGACTGGCTGGAGTCGCTGTCGGCCCACATGGCGAAGAATGGATCGACCGGGTTGTGCGGCCGGCGGAGGTAGCAGTGGTTGAACGGGCTGTCGCGCGTCACGCGGCGTTTCAGCGGCCACCCCTCGCGGTCCGGATCGTCCGTGCTCCACACCCCCACTTCGCCGCCGGTAAAGTACGGCTGCGGGCCGGAAAGGGCGGGCGCGATGAGCGTCCATTGATCGCCGTCGATGTACAGGCTGCCCATGTCGTAATTGTGGTCCGAGGTGGTCACGCGCGTGGTGACCCAGCGCTGGCCGGTCCAACGTGTGATCTTCCACTCCCGCGGGTCGTTCTTCGGCGAAGGCGAAGCGCCGAAGCTTGTAATGTACAGAATCACCGGATGACCATCGGCGTCGAACAGCAGCTTGCTCGGGTACACCACCTTGCCCTGCGACTCGTAGTCGGTAATCAGGGCAGGGTTGTGGACCTGCTCGAGCGGCGTCCGAACGGGGGTGCCGTCGATGGTGGTCCAGGTTTCGCCGAAGTCGGTCGTTTGCAGGTAGTAGAGATTGGTGCGGCGGTCGACAAGCCCTTCGGGATGGTAGTTGAAGGCCGTGCCGACCTTCCCACCCTGGTTGCGGCTGACCTGGTAATGCCCGCCGAAGCCGGCAAGCTTCGACAGGTTTTCCGCCGGTTCGTCGGTCCAATCGTCCCCGTCGCGGCTGGTTTCCCAATACAATTCGCGCCCGGCCGTATAGAGCGTGAGCAGGTGGAAGAAGCCCCGCTCGGGCACGTGCCAGATCTGCGAGTACGTTTGCTCGCGCGAGATGATCTTCTCGAACTTGTCGATGGAGTACGGTTCCGCGCTGCGGAAGATCTGCCCCGGCCGGTGGCGGCCGCGGCCGGCGATGAACACCCAAATGTGCCCGTCGGCGTCGATCGTCAGGCTGGGGTTGTCGTGCGGGTCGTCCACGCCTCGCTGGTCCCGAACAATCTTCGGCCGCGGTACGCGGTGATTCTCATGGTCGTAGTAGGAGATCATGATCATCAGGTAACGGTCTTTCGGCCCGGTATCGCCCCCGTAGACGAAAAAGGTTTTGTTCACCTCCGGCGCGTACACGGCCATGGGCGTGAGCGTATGGCCCCAGGCGAACGAGAGCGGGCCGGAGTACTTGAAGTGCGGCCAGTCGTACGATTTGACGCCGGGCCGGTCCCGCACCGGTCCGTGCGCCCACCAAATGCCCCGGTATCCGTCGATGCGGTCGGCGAATGTCTTGAACGTGGCGGTGTGCCGGGCCTCGCCCCACTCGCTGCGGGCGGTGATGACAGCGCGGTAGGTGGTGTCGGGTTCGAATCCGGCAAGGCTCACCTCGCGGTCGCCGGGCTCGCCGGCCCATTCCAGCCGGCCCGTGACGTCCTCGCCGTTCAGTTCGACCGTGATGTCTTTCGGCTCCAGCGGGGCGTGGCCGGTAATCCGGAAGCAAAACGCTGCGTCCGGCGAGAGCAACCCCGCATGATGATCCGGAGAGCTTACGGCGATGGTTGGCGGCGTGGGGACCAGCTTGATCGGGAGTGTCGCCGAGTCGATGCCCGGATGACTGGCCGTGACCGAGTAGGTGCCTGGTTGGTCGTGCGTCCACGTGAAGTGGGCGGCCGACTGGCCTTCCGGAATATTGACGACCGGCGGATCGAGCGTGCCGTGATCAACACGAATGATGTCGGTGTAGGCCCCGTCGGCAAGTGGTTGGCCGTCCTCGTCCAGCGCCCGCACCGTCATGCGGATGCGTTCGCCGGGGGCCGCCGCGATCGTCTTGACGCTCAGCACGAAGTCGGCGGCGGGCGACTTGTGGAACGCCGCGATTTGCTCTTGCGGCAACGCCCGGTCGGAGACCACCACCTGAGCGATCTTTCCGCCGAGCGGCATGCTCCGCTGCCCGGGGCGCGCTCCCATCATCAGGCCCGCTCCCACAACCAATTCGGGAGCATCGCCGGCCGATACCAATTCCCCGTCGATGTACAGTTCGACCGCTCGCCCGGCGCGGCGGAAAGCGACGTGGCGCCAGCCATCTCCGGCGATCCCCGGTGCGGCCACCACGTTTCCGCTGCCGGGCGACCAGAGCCGCAGCTCCCCATCTCGGTGGTAGAACAAGGCCCGATGGCTCTGGTCATCGCCCAGGCCGGCCTGGAGGAACGTGTCGGCCGTACCGTCGCTGGTGATGTTCAACCACGCCATGACCGTCCAGTCGCCCGTGCGTGGGATGATCTGCTGGTCGTCGGAAATCTTGACGTAGGCGGTTTCGCCGTCGAACCGCAGCGCATGGCCCAAATCCGCCGGCGCAGCGTCGGTCCACTTCGCCGCGACGATTGCGCCGTGCCGGGCCTGGCCGGAGCGGTCGTGCGCGACGTCGCCCTCGGCTTCGTCCAACGGCCAGTAGCCGACAGAAGAAGTGAAATGGAGCTGCAGCCGCGGCCCGCCCAGCGCGGCGGGCGCGGCGACCAGCAGGCACCACGCCACGATGCCAACCAACGCCGCTCTGCAAAGACCGCTGAATTGTCTCAAAACCACATGCCTTGTCATTGCCCTCATCTCCCTCCGGTCGCGCGCGGGGTCTGACCTCGGTTTCTAGGTGATTGGTTCCAGCTCCAGTTGATCTGCGATCCCTGCCATCGCGTCGATCACCATTTGGATGTGTGCATTCAGCTCCACTCCCAGGTCTTCGGCGCCTCGCACGATATCCTCGCGATTGATGGCAGCAGCAAAACTCTTCTGTTTCATCTTCTTACGGACGCTGGAAGCGGTCAGCCCGCGGATTTTTTCGGGGCGGATCAGCGCGGCGGCGTTGATCAGCCCGGTCAATTCGTCGCACGCATAAAGAGCCTTATCCAAACGGGTCACTCGCGGGCAATCGGTCAAATAATCTGCATGGGACTTGATGGCGTAGATCACATCGGCCGGATAGCCGTGCTGGTCGAGGATCGCAGCACCCTGTAACGGGTGGTCCGGAGGATCCGGCCAGCGCTCGTAATCGAAATCATGCAACAGGCCGACGATCCCCCATTTCTCCTGGTCTTCGCCGAACTTTTGAGCATAGGCGCGCATGGCGGCTTCGACGGCCAACATGTGCCGTCGTAGACTCTCGCTGGATGTGTACTGGCACATCAAGTCAAAGGCGTCCTGTCGATTCATCGATCAAGCCTCGAAGGGGCTGCGCCGCGGCTGGACTGGATCTTCCTTTTCGTCGACCGTCTGAAGTTCCCGCCACGGTTTGTTCTGCTTGTAGCTTTCCAGCTCGTTCTTTAACTGCTCGTCGGTCTCGTCGTCATCAGCACCCGTCTCGACCGCCTTTTCCGCCCATTTGCGAGCCGATTCGAAATCGCCGATCTCGGCATACGCCGACGCCAGCGTGCTGAGGATGTGGGCCTTCTTGCTCTCGGTCAAGTCGTTGGCCTTGGTGGCCATTTCCAATGCTCGCTGGCCGTCCCGGAGTTCATCTTTCGGGGACGTGGCCAGCACCCAGGCAAAGTTATTCAGCACACCATCATCTTCCGGTGCTTGCTTGACCAAGATTTCGTAATCGTCGATCGCCTCGCTGTGCTTACCGATGCTCAACAGCGTATCGGCTCGTGCGCGTCGAGCGTCCACGTTCTCCTCGTCGTCCGTCAAGATCCGGGTGAAGATTTCGATGGCTCGACTGGGGCGTTCGTCACGGATGTAGTAGCCCGCCAACTGCATTTTCCACGCGACGTTTTCGGGATCGTCTTGCAGCAGCAGCTGGATATCGGCGATCGCATCGGTCATCCGCCCTTCCTCGGCCGCGATGACACTGCGGATCAAAATCCCCTGAATCAACCCGGGACTCAAGAGCAGCGCCGTCTCCACATCCGCCTTGGCTGCCTCGATATCGTTCTCGACCAGATGCAATCGAGCCCGCAGCATCAGGGCGATCACGTCCTGCGGATTCAGTCGCAGGGCTTGATTCAGGTCGGCGAGCGCCGACTTGACGTCTTCCTCGATCATCTTGAGCCGAGCCCGCAGGGTATACGCCACCGATTCGTCCGGCGCCATCTCGATCGCTTCGTCGATCTGCTTGGTAGCGTCCTCGAACCGTTCCAAGTTCGTCAATGCCTCGGCTAACGCCAACCGGGCGTTCACATTTTCCTTATTGTCCTCGATCAATTGCTGAAAGTCGGCAATGGCCTTATCGGCTTCACCCATCTGCAGATACGTCAGCGCTCGACCCTGCCAGGCTTCGATGTTCGCTGGGTCCAATTCGATCGCCCGACCATAGTCCTTCAACCGCGTCTCGTCGTCCGCTCGCAGTTGAGCCCGCAGCACCAGAACCTCGGATTGCTTTCGACGATCACCTTCGAACAAGTTGATCGCAGCGGACGCTGCCTGCTCGGCACGCACCGCATCGCCGCCCGGCAGGAGATGCAATTTGGCGATCAACAGATGGGCATCGCCCAGCGTCGGTGCGACTTCCACCGCCCGTTCCAGATCCCGTAAGGCGAACTGACGCAACAGGGGCCAGCGACGATCCGGCGGACTCTGCTCGAAAATCGGTTCCGCCAGACGACTGGCATGCTGGAACAGACTGGATGATAACAACTGCTTTGCAAAGGCTTCGTTCCCTTCGTCCAGCCCTTTCCGAAGAGCCTCTTCGCACAGCTTGGCGACCTGCTCCAGGTCGGCCAGTGTCTTCGCCCGCAACTGAAGTTCGGTTGCCTTGTCCAAATCGGCCTGCCCCTCGTTGGCCGACACTTGGTGCGGGACCGACCCAAAAGACAAAAGCAAGCCGATGCCCAGACAGACGATCAGCCCTCGAACGTTCCCTTGATGATTCATCAGTATCTTCTCCAAACGCGCATTGGTGTAACCCGCAATACCGTCATTGTAGCAGATTACCAGATTCTTCCAAGAAGGATGGAGATCACTTAGGTTGGCGAACCTCCGCTTCGGATTTCCCCTGCAGCACGAACTTACGTGAAAACTGGTCATCTTCCTCGAAGTCGATATCCTGGCCGCCGAACAGCAGGATCATCAAGACAAGCGAAAGGTCCATGAGCAACTCGCTGATGAGCGATTCGTAAACGCAAAACAACACCCTTCCAGCACGGATTCTACCTGGGAACACAACGCACCGCCAAGCGGCGAATGCTGAGCGTCAGGACATTTTGCAAGCTTCCAGCATCACCAGGATCTCGCGTGCCACCTCTTCCACGCTCTTGTAGGATACATCGATGCTCTGCCACCCGTGCTTCGCCATGGTTCGATGTGCTTCGCGCAACTCGTGACGGATGCTGTCCAAATCGTCATAACGGTCCAGCGAGCCCTGCTCCAGAGCCTGCACGCGCTGATGCCGGATGCTCTGCAACCGCGCCGGGTTCATCGTCAAGCCGACGACCTTTCGCTTGTCTAATTCCGCCAACTGGCCAGGTAGTTCCCAGCCCGGCACCAACGGCACATTGGCAGCTCGCACGCCCCGCGAAGCCAAGTAAAAACAGGTGACGCTCTTGGCTACCCGCGAAGGCCCCACCAGGACCACATCGGCCTGCGAGAGCCCGTCCAACGCACAGCCATCGTCATGAGCCAGGGTAAAATTGACGGCCTCGATCCGCTCGAAATGCTCCTTATGTAACTGATACGACAAGCCGGGTTGCTGCCGAGGCGCGACACACAGAAAATCGCTCAACGCAGTGACCACCGGCCCCAGCACGTCGACATGGGTGACTCGGTGCAACCGGGTGTGCTGCACGACTGCGTCTCGCACTTTCGGAGCGACCAGGCTGTGGAACACAATGGCTTGCGTCTCGGCGGCTTCCTCGACGATACGCCGAGCTGCCTTGACGCTGCGGACATGGGTGCGTCGATCGATCTCCACGTCCGGATCCTCGAACTGCGCGAGGGCAGACCGGACGACCTCATCGACGGTTCGCCCCGTCGATCCGGACATCAAAATAATTCGTCGGCCGTGCGTTCGCTTTTTTCCGGATCCCATGGCATCGGCTCCAGAACAGATGGATGGCTGTTACCCCAACGGCATGCAGCCAGTATGAGCCAGACCGGAGGCAGATGACAAGATGCCAGAGATCAAAAGGGTCGAGAGTCGTTTTCGGCCAACGATCAACTGTCCGGAGCATGGGGCCGTCTGGACAACCAGAGAGGATTGTATTAGCCTGAATCTCGTAGTCGCATAAAAAGTAGGACGGATTGGCAATCCGTCCCACGTGTTGCCGTAGGACGGATTGGCAATCCGTCCCACAAGGAAATCTTAGGCTACGTTGGGTTAAAGTCATGAATTCAGGGATCCGCTTCATTCAGGAAGGAGAGCCCGTGATGTCCGCTCGACCATCCCGTGACAGGCGAGACGGCCACTTGCCATCCGATGTCGGCCAGCCTCCAAGGCGTGAGTTTCTTCGGACCATGGGCGCGCTTCCCGTGGTTGCCGCAGCAGGAAACGCACTGACCATCGGGCAGCCAAGCACCCAAGCAGCAAGCCCCGACCAACAGACCCTCCCTCAGATCCCGCTGGGACCACACTCGATCTCTCGCCTGATCTGCGGTGCCAACTGCTTTAATGCCGGTTCGCATCTGTCGGTTTTCGTCAATCGGGCCATGCGCGAGTATTACACGGATGACCAGATCTTCCGAACGTTGTCCCGCTGTCAACAAGTCGGTATCGATTGCTGGCAGGACGGCCTGGGTAACCTGGAAAGGTATCGTCGATTCACCGAGCAGGGCCTGCAGATGCGGTATATCTCGCTGGCCGCAGGCGACCCGGCTAACATCCAACGGTTGAAGCAAGGCGGCTGTGTGGCCATCGCTCATCATGGCGAAGTGACGGACCAGATGTTCAAGCGAGGCGAATTGGATCGGGCGCACGATTTCCTGAAACGTATCCGCGATGCCGGATTGGTCGTCGGCGTTTCGACGCACATGCCCGACGTGGTGGATGCCGTCGAATCGAAGGGCTGGGACGTCGATTTCTACATGACGTGCGTTTACGAGCGGCATCGCACCAAGCAGGAATTGGAGCAATTGCTGGGCCAGGCGCCGATCCCCGTGGGCGAGGTCTACTTGCCGAACGATCCGCCGCGTATGTTCCGCGCGATGCAACAAACGCAGCGCACGTGCCTGGCGTTCAAGATCCTGGCTGCCGGACGGTTGTCCGACCGCAGCCACTGGGTCGAAAACGCCTTCCGCGAGACCTTTGCCGCGATCAAGCCCAACGATGGCGTGATCGTGGGCATCTACGACCGGTACAGCGATCAACCGGCCGAAGACGCCCAGTACACGCAGCAGTTCAGCCACCTTTCCCGCTTGACGTCGACCTGAAAATCGACGAATCGAATCGTTTGGGTTTCGCTGCAACCACCCGTGGATTAGAATCCAGTCTTACACAGCCTTACTTCGGCGAGGGTCAACGTCGGGCAACCTGTTGGAAGCTCGACCCCCCTCCGTTACCCACCAACCCGCACGGGAGTCCCACGATGTTTTGCCGCTCGGAAATCCGGATCACCGGAATCATGTTGTTCGTCTTGACCGTCTTCGGAGTTGCTGCCCCAGGCGAGGATCTCTTGCGCAACGAACAGGGACAACCGAGTTTAGAACGCTGGCAGGCGTTTCACGATCCGGCCGTGGAAAACATCGCGGATGTCTGGCAATTGGCTGACGGCGTGCTGCACTGCAAGGGCCAACCGCTGGGCTATCTTTACACGAAAAAGTCGTACCAGGATTTCGAATTGAAACTGGACTGGCGCTGGCCGCCAGGCGTCGAACCGGGGGCGGGCGGCGTTTTGTTTCGGATGTCGGGCGATCACCAGGTCTGGCCCACCAGCCTGGAAGCACAATTGAACGCCCAGGACGAAGGCGATCTGATCGGTCTGGTCGGCTATTCGCTGACCGGCCCGGCCGAGCGGTTGCAAACCATGGATCACCCGCAGTTCGGGCGTCTGACCTTCGTACGCAAATCCGAAGCGGCAACCAAGCCCGCAGGGCAGTGGAATCGCTTGGAAGTCACGGCGAAAGGCGGCACGGTCACGGTCCGCATGAACGGCCAACAGATCAACCAGGCCACCGAATGCGACATCCTGGCCAGCCCCATCCTGCTGACCGCCGAGGGCAATCCGATCGAGTTCCGCAACATCACGATCAAAGCCCTGGATGATTGACTCCTTATGAAGCAGGTTTGACCCAGGATGTGATGCGGACCGTGTTCTGCGCACTGGATGGGTTCCAGCATCATCAGCAACGTCGCGGCTCGTTTCGGACTCCCAAACCGCCCCTGTCCGAAGCCGACCAAGCCTGGGCTGCAGAACTGGCTCGCCACGCTTGACCTTCGAACCCGAGTTCCCGCTGAGCCCGACGATCGTGGGAAAGTCTCTGCAAGAAGCTCACCAGATCGCGGTGAATCCTCCCAGGCCGCTAGTGCCTCCAAGCGTGGCCTTTCCGAGCAACTCGCTCGACATCTGAAGGTGGTGGAGGGAGTCTTGGCCAACCAGGCGGCGATCTCGTCACGATTCCCGTTCGT
>REEF01000303.1 GCA_007695205.1 Planctomycetaceae bacterium | reverse complement strand
CTCCCGACCCCTTCCGCCCGATTCCACCAAGAAATATATGGCCGGGTGCTTATGATCATCGCGGGGCAGATACGAAATCGTTGGCGATTCGAAATTCGGAGAAAACAGCGTGGGTGTTGACGACGCGCAAACCCACTTGGCCCGCGGTGTAGGTGCGATCTTCGGCCACCAACGTCGGGCGGCCGTTGTGCTTGGCAGTGATGTGGGATCCACGTACGTCGACTTGTAACCGTTGCGGTTCTGTAGGATCGATGTCCGTGGCGCTACGGGCCAGTTCGGTCCAATGCCGACCGTCGGTCTTCCCGAGAATCACCAAACCCGTGCTAGGGATAAGCCCCACGAAATAGCCGCGTTGCGCATCATAGCCGACCGAGGGACCGGTGGTGCGAAACAGGATACCGGCATCTCGTGCTTGACCATCGCCGCGGAAATCGATGGTGACTTGGACGGACAGATCGGCGGGCAGTTGGTGATCGAGCATCACTTTTTCCCCGCTGCGGTAGTCATTGATCGGATGTGCCGGAAGGCGACCGAGATGCAAACCGTCGTGCTCGAACGCGATCGACTGGTGGTGCCCATACGGACTCCATGCGTCAAGATCGTCACACTCGGCATCCAGCGCGGAAGAATAAGGCAGTTCCGCCGAGGCGAAAGGTGGCTCGCCGGCAGGCCGATCGAGCGGGACACCGGGGGCGATGGGACGGAAGAAACGGGGAAAGCCCAGCGGTCCGATCTCCATCGGCTGAACAAAAACCGTACGACGCCAACCGGGTTGGCGGTCGCGCTTGGCATGGTAGACATGCCATAACTGCGAACCGTCAGGCGAGGGTACGAAACACGAGTGGCCGACGCCGAAGGTCGCTTCGGTCGACGTGAAGACAGGGCGATCGTGCTTGACCCAAGCATACGGGTCCAACGGATTGCTGCCGGTCAGCTCCAATCGCCCCAGCTTGTAGGTCGGCAGCCAGGACGCGCCGCACGAGTACAGGACGAACGTCCTTCGATCGGTCTTCAGCACCTGCGGCCCTTCGTTCAACCCGCGACCTTGTCCGGCGTCTTCGGTGAATTCCCAGGGAAAATCGTCGTTGGCGCACATGCGAACTCGAGGCGCAATCACTTCGGTTGGCGACGCCATCGCGGCGATGTACAGGAACTGACGGTCGCTGCCCGGTTCGTCCCAGCCCGACCACAACGCGTAACGTCGGCCCTGGTGTTCCAGAACCGTCATGTCGATGGCCCAGATCGGTTCCCCAGCCCGGTCGCCTGTCTCTAATGGGCCGTGCAGTGTGTAGTTGCCCAAGGGATCGGAGTCTTCGGAAACCAAGACGTAAGCCAAATGGTTCTCGTTCTTGCCATCGGAGGCGGCGAAGTAGATATGCCACTTGCCGTCCAGTAGATGCAGTTCCGGCGCCCAGACTTGCCGCGAGACCGGCCCGCGTTCCGGAGCACGCCAAACGACATGTTTTCTTCCCAGCGACGTAAGCCGCTGGCTGGTATGGATCGCAATGGCGCGGTTGCCTTCGGAAAAGCACCACAGGTAACGATCGGCGTGCGGATCGCGGACGACCCACGGGTCGGCTCCTTCGCCGATCGGATTGACGAACTGGTTGGGCTCCAGTTGGGCACCGTCGGCATCGGCCTGTTCCTCGAATTTCGGATCTCCGGCATCCATCGGCATGCTGGCATTCCACTCGAAGACGGCCTGCTTCAGCCGCTGGACGACCTCGGGGAACTGAGCCACCAGATTCTCCGACTCCGACACATCGGCCACGATGTCGAATAATTGCGGATCGCTGCCGTCGTAGTTGATCAGGAATTTCCATTTACCATCGCGGACGGCCAGGTCGGGATTGGGCCGTTCTTTGTCGCCGGGACGATCGGGAGGGCGACGGAAGAAGAGCGGGGCCCGACGGCCTTGCTGCGATTTCCCGAGCATAGCCGGGAGGACGTTCTCGCCATCCAGTGAATGCCCCTCAGGCACGTGAGTCTCGGTCAATGCATAGAAGGCTCGATTGACATCCATCGCGCTGAAAACGCTCTGATCGTCGATCGTTCCAGCGGATCCTTCGGCTTGTAGACCGGGTCCCCACACGATCAGCGGCGACCGGATTCCGCCATCGTAGAGCCAGGTTTTGGCGCCGCGGAGCGGATCGCTCTTGCCAGCGCCCGGTTCATGCCCGTTGTCGGAACACAACACGATCAGGGTGCGGTCGCGCAGGCCTTCATCGTTGCGAATACGGTCGAACAGCACGCCCAACTGTTCATCCATCGTCTTCAGCACCCCGTAGTACAAGGCTCGCTTGTCGTCGCCCCAGCGGTCCAGTGGCGGGAAGAAGGGCGAGTGGACGTCGTCGGGCCAGACGTTCACGAAGAAGGGCTGACCGGTCGCTTCGGCCTGATCGATAAACGCCAGCGCCGCTTCGACGAAGCCGGCGGTGATCTCGGACCGCTGCATCCACGTGACCGGACCACCGAGCTTGACGGCGTCCTGCCAGATACGACCCGGTTTTTTGGACTGAGGTGTCAGCGTTAGCGGCAGCAGCTTGGCTCCCATGCCTTCGAAGTTCGTCAGGCTGCGATCGAATCCGTACTCGGTAATCGGCGGGGCATTGCTCACATCGCGCTGCCCACCCATGTGCCATTTCCCAAAATGACCGGTCGCATAACCGGCTTGTTGCAGCTCGCGGGCCAGCACCGGCGCGGCCGGGTCCAGCCACTGGGCCATGCCGCGGTCGATGTTCAGTTGTCGTCGAGCAAGATAGGAGGTGATCTGCCAACGCTGCGGGTATTGGCCCGTCGTCAACGCGACTCGCGACGGCGAACAGATCGGCGAATTCACATAGAACTGGGTAAAGCGAATGCCCTCGGACGCCAGCCGGTCGATATTCTCGGTCTCGACCACATCGCCGCCGAAGCAGGAGAGGTCCGACCAACCCATGTCGTCGATGAACACCGTGATGATGTTCGGACGATCGGCGGCGGCCATCTTTCTTGGGGTACCGAAAACTTCTTGCGGGTCCTCGGTGTCCTCCATCCATCGATCCAGGCGTTTCGCTAGGTCGGCGACGCGGGCGGCGTGCGAGGGATCGTCGATTAGATTGGAAAGCTCCCAGGGGTCATTCTCCAGATTGTAAAGCTCTTCGGCGGGGCGTTGCTGGTACGCGCGGACCTTCTCGCGAGCCTGTGGGTCCGTGACGGACGACCGCAGCCAACTGTCCCAGTAACCGCTGTCACCGTGATTTCTTGTCACATGGCTGTGGAAGCGGAACTCGGGGTGCAAGTTGCGGATGTATTTCCAGTCGTCGTCCGTGCGGACGGCGCGGATGGGAAAAACGTTGTTGTTTCCGTCTCCGCTGTGCGTGGTGAAGATCGCATCGCGGTGCGAGTCCGTTTCGCCTTGCAGCACGCGCAGGAAAGAACGACCGTCGATGGCCTGCGGCGCCGTGCCTCCAGCGGTCTCGACCAACGTCGGCAGAATGTCGATCCACGACACCATCGCGTCGGTGCGCGTGCCGGCGGGGATCTTTCCAGGCCAACTGACGATCAGCGGGGTACGGATGCCATCTTCGTAAAGAGTCCACTTGCCAAAAGGCCATTGGGCGCCGTGGTCGCTGGTGTGAAGGAAGACCAGATTCTTCCCAAGCTTCTCGCGGGCCGTGTCGTAGACCATGCCGAGTTCATCGTCCATGATGCGAACGGCGGCCAAATAGCGGGCTCGCCACTGCCGCGTGGTAGCATTGTCGACATGCGTCGGCGGGACCTGCAGTTCGTCGGGCGAAAATTCGCTGCCGTCGTCTGGCCAGGGAACGTGAGGCCAGTTGGTGCCGACGAACAGACAGAGCGGCTTTTCACTGCGACGCTCGCGGAGCCATTCGATGGCCTTGGCGATGGCGATATCTTCGTGGTAGCCGAAATGTCTCGCGATATCGAAGCCGTATTCGGGTGTCTGAGCGTAGTGGCCGACCTTGCCGAACGAAACGACTTCGTAGCCCAGTTCCTCGAAATACGCAGGCAGTTTCTTGATGTCGGCGCGGGGTCGCGAGTGATTGGCCTCGGCTTCGCTGCTGGCTGGGTACAGTCCCGTCAACAGCGCGGCGCGAGCCGGAGCGCAGGTCGGCGAGTTGACAAACGCCCGATCGAAGGTCATCCCGTCCCGAGCCAGTCGTTCCATGTGCGGCGTATCGATCTCGGTCGAACCGTACAGCGACGAATCCCGCCAGGTATGATCGTCGGACAAGAAAACGACGATATGAGGCCGATCCAGAGTACTGGCAAACAAAGTCGAACCGCAGGCAGCGATCAAAAGAAGAACACATACCGGTTTGCGGCATACCACATTGCGATGGTAAGAAAGCATCATGAACCTCGAAAGCGTATTTCGAACCGACATCCGGAGACGCAAAAGCTCATTCTGACGGAATCTGCTGGTGATTCAAGCGGCGTCACCAGGGATTGGCTTAACGAACTGGGATGCGGGGGACGGCTGCTGAGAGGTTGCATGAGTCTCGGGTTACCCCGTCGACCAAATCGCCCAGGCATGCGGACTTGCTGATTGAAATAGGCTGCCGATCGCGATACGGTATTCCATCGTTCGTCTTTCGCGTCCGTTCGATGGCCGTCCTGTGGATCGCCAACTCGTTGCATCGATTCATGCCCCAGGACTCGCCCGCATGGTACCTGTGGGGCGACTGTGGACTGTTCCTGCTGATCACCTGGCTGTTCGTCCGCGCATTGCAGCGTTCCGGGATCTATATCCGGATCTGACCCATCCAAGCACACCCATGGTCCGGCAACTCAGGAATCCACCGCCTTGCGCCCCAATCCCAGGACCCGTCGGCAGTAATCGAGGCTCTGTTCCAAATCCCACTTCTGTTGCGATTGTTCCAATTCGCGCGACTCTTCGCCGCTAGGTCGTCCGGCAGGGATCTCGAACGGGCGGCCTCGCTTGGCCAAAGCCAGAAAACGAGCGAACTCGTCAGCGCGGACGTCCGGGTACCGCGACCAGAATTCCGGTTCCAAATACCGCGACTCGTGCGACCACCGATAGGAAATGATCTCCAGAACGAACGGCGCCTCTGGACAGAGCTCGCGAAACCGCTTGACGTAAGCAGGCCAATCGACCACGCCATGCCCCATGTTCACCCACATGCACATCGCCCCCAAATCGGTCTCCCAGATGGCCGTATCACGGATGCCCGTGGTCAAGACATAAGGTCCCAACAGTTCGAGATTGACCTGGGGATCTTCCAACGTCCAGGCGGCGTTACCCGGATCCATCGTCGCCCCGACGTAACTCGGGCCCGCTGCCTCGATCAATTGGACCAACTCTCGGGCCTGCATGTCGCCCGCATGGTTCTCGATCGCGAGTTTCACGTTCGCATCCTCTGCCTCGCTCTGCACGGCCTTCAAGACCTTGACCATCGCATCGACATGGCGCTGGATCCCGATCCCCTCCTCGCGGTCACGACGGCTGCCCAAATAGCAGCGAGCTGTCGATGTTCCCAGCCGCTTCGCCGTCCGGATCAATAACCGAGCGTGCTCTTCAGCCGGTCCCCATTTGGACTCGTTGTAAGAACCGGACGTGGGGCAGATGCTGCCTGTCCCCGCGTGCAGTTCGATCCCGACTCGATCCGCATGGTCCCGAATACCCGTCAAATACGACTCATCCAGGCTTTCGTACACCTCCAGATCCGACAGCAGCAGCGTGTCTAAATCGAGCGAAGCGGCATAATCGATCAATTGGGGTGCTTTCCACCCAAAAGCGCGAATCGAGAAATTATCGATCCCCAGCTTCAAGCGTTCCTCCTTCTTCCGCTCAGCGGACCAAGCCGGCGCAAGGGCACCGATCGCCCCGGCAGCAGCCAGCGAGCCCAGGAATTGACGTCGATGACAGGTATTGGCAGTGTCGTTCACGTATTCACCCTCTCGATATGCATGGTTTCTACCGATCCTCCCCATCAAGATGTTTCATCTCGGATGGAAAAGCAAGACACGCTCGGAAACAGTTGACATTTCGCGTTTGCGCCAGCAAGATTAAGGAAAGGGAATTAGGAGTATTTCTTGAACGACGAAAGTGATTTGATCGAGGCGGCTCTGCGGGGCGAGACGACCGCGTTTGGCGAATTGGTGCAGCGTTATCAGGACCGTTTGTACTCGGCGGTAGTACATATCTTGGGCAGTAGGGCTGACGCGGAAGACGTAGTCCAGGACGCTTTTATCCAAGCTTACGTCAAGCTGGAGACGTTCAAGCAAAACAGCCGGTTCTACACATGGCTGTACCGCATCGCCTTTAACGTCTCGATCAGCCGGCGCCGCCGGCGCCGCATCGAGGTCTCGGTGGACGAAGGACGCGAGATGACCGGCAGCGAACCGGTCGATGATTGCGCGGCCCCGGGGGCTCGTCTGGAAGAGGAAGAACGGCGTGAGCAGTTGGAAATCGCCATGTCGCGATTGACGTACGAGCATCGCGAGATCATCGTGCTGCGCCACATGGAGGATTTCAGCTACGAGGAGATTGCGGAGGTTCTGGAGATCTCCGTCGGAACCGTTCGCAGTCGCTTGCATCGAGCCCGAGCGGCCCTGCTGGAACACCTTCGCGAGATCATGCCGGACGGCCCGGATGAATAGTCGGTGCTTCAAAGCAGCGGGGCCTTCGATTAGACTGATTCGGTAGTGGAATCTGGAGAACCGAATTCAGCGGTCGCCTCCTACTTTGTCATAGATTGCCGTTTAACTCAGGAGCTTACGCTATGGATCGTCGCATTTTTCTTCAAGCGGGAATCGGGGCAGCCGCAGCCACGACAATGGCCCTGCGAGGTTCGACAGCAGCCGAATCAGAAGTCCGCAAGATCGGGGAAGGCCTGCGGACCAAGATCGCGGTCTCGCCGAACTGGTTCTCCGGGACGAATGTCGAACGGATCGAACAGATT
This sequence comes from Planctomycetaceae bacterium, assembly GCA_007695205.1. Classification (GTDB taxonomy): domain Bacteria; phylum Planctomycetota; class Planctomycetia; order Pirellulales; family Pirellulaceae; genus SKKK01. The sequence goes on along the minus strand of REEF01000303.1, from coordinate 1,682 downwards.
GCCGCGTACGGTTTTCCCGCCTTCGAGTTATTGCGTTGCGGAGCTTGGGAAGACAAAGAAGCGGTTCGTATTCGCTGCGAGCAACTGGGGATCGAGGTCGGGGCCGTCGGTGGCGGGATGGGAACGATCAACGATTGGGGACCCAACGATCCGGTCCATCACGATCGCTTCGTCGCTGCGGTCAAAGAGGGCATTGCCAATGCGAAGGCCATCGGCTCGAAATTGGTCCTGGCACTCAGCGGCGCCGCTCGGCAAGGCGTTAGCAACGAGGCCCAGATGGATGCGTTGGTCCAGGCCGGAAAGCGAGTGGGTCCGTTGCTGGAAGAAGCCGGTATCGTGCTGGTGTGGGAACCGCTGAACGTCCTGGTGAATCACGCCGGGTATTTCCTGGTCCATTCTGCCGATGCTTCGGAGCTGATCAAACGCACAGATCATCCGCACGTGAAGTTCCTGTTCGACATCTATCACCAGCAGATCAGCGAAGGCAATCTGATCAACAACATCCGCCGCTACCACACCGAAATCGGGCACTACCATTTTGCCGATAACCCGGGTCGGCACGAGCCGGGTACGGGCGAGATCAATTACCAGAACGTATTCAAAGCGATCTACGAAACGGGCTATCGCGGCATCGTCGCCTGTGAATTCGGCAAGACCAAGCCGACCGAAGAGGTGTTGGAGATCTTGGCCGAGTGCGATCGGTGGTAATGCGCTGATGAGGGGGAACTTGGGGTCAGGTCTTGACTTATAACTTATCAGACGTGTCAGACGCGCGCACTCTGCTATGACAAAGAAGACCATAAGTTATAAGTCAAGACCTGACCCCATTCTCATGTGACCCCATTCTCATGGACGGACTCGATATCGAAGGGGAATCGGTTTTCGATTGAATCGTGGAAGAAGACGACCGTGTTGAGCGTCAAGAGGGCTTCGACAGGCGATTCGGTGGTTTCCAGGACCTGTTGCAGCGTGGGACGCGGATCGATCGCACTTACGATCCCCAGCATCTCAGCCGCGCGCACACGGACCAGCAGTTCCGGATCGTCCAGCAGACGTTCCGCGGCCGGGACGAGCGATTCGGTCTGTTCTCCGAAGCAGCTCCCAACGATCAACGCCCAATAACGCTGCCACGGATCGGTGGAACGCAACGCGGCGGCCAGCGGTTCGGCTGCCTGGTCGAAGGGCACTAAGGCCAAGTCGGCCACATCAACCAAACGCGCGATCTGATCGGCATGCTGTTGGCCAAAGCCCACGGGATCGCTCATCGCATGCTCGACGCGGAATATAGGGACACACAATAATTTGTCCGAAACAAACCCTATGCGGGTGGTGGCCACTTTGCTCAGCATTGCATCGGCAGAAGCAGAGAAGGAACCTGGCTTGAAACGAGCGCAGAGGAACTGCGAATTGCCAGGCCAATCGCTGAGGTGACTGCATGGTGCCCAGAACTGCGGACCGAGCGAGCGACTGGGGGCGGACACGCCCAAAGCGAAACGCTGGGCGGGCAGCAATTGCTCAACAACGTGGACCTGATTGACCTGCACCGAAACGCTCACAGAGCATCCAGCGGGCAATGCAGTCACGCTCTTGAAAGACTCAGGGCGTGCCACCCGCTGCATCGGCCAAATCGAATGGAATCCGTTACGCCGTCAATAACTCTCGAGCTCGCGTTCGCACGTGGT
>REEF01000336.1 GCA_007695205.1 Planctomycetaceae bacterium | reverse complement strand
TGACTGTCCCTTCGGGGGTGCTTCCAGTCGCCAATTGCACGAAGGCTGGCAGGCTTTGGGCTACCGCTGGTTCTGGACTACGCGGTGCGCCAAATCCCTTTGGACTGGTCAGTCTCCGCCGAATGCCTCATAATTCATGCAGAGTGACAGTTTTCCAACGTGCTTGATCAGGATGGTTTATGAGCAGTCTGCATGCTAGCGGTCGTCTTCCTCAAGGCCAGCGTGCCAAGTTAATGTCGTGGTTGGGCGGGCCGATCCAACGTCGGATGGCTCGCTGGTCCATCATGCTTCAGGCGATCAACGACCTGGAAGCGACCTTGCAAAAGGAGACGGACCAGCAATTGCGGAAACGCAGCTTGTCGTTGCGGTTTCAGGCCAAGAGCGGCGAAAAACTGGACAATCTGCTGCCGGAAGCCTACGCCTTGGTACGCGAGGCAGCAGTGCGCACGATCAACCTCCGGCATTTCGACATGCAGATCATCGGCGGCATCGCCCTGTTTCAAGGCAACATCGCCGAAATGGATACCGGTGAAGGAAAAACGCTGACGGCCACCCTGCCGATGTACCTGCACGCGCTGGTCGGACGGGGCGCTCACCTGGCCACGGTCAACGACTATCTGGCCCAGCGCGATGCGGACACCATGCGACCTGTCTACCAAATGCTGGGCTTCAGCATCGGGGTGATCCAAACTCAGGATCGGCAGGACGATCGCCGGAAGGCGTACGCCTGCGATATCACGTACGGAACAGCGAAAGAATTCGGATTCGATTTTCTTCGTGACCGGCTTTTGCTACGCCGTATGGGAAGACAGCAGACCGATTTTTTGGGGGAAGGCAGCGACGAACGCTGGGAAAAGGGCGGGGAACAACCCGTTCAACGCGGATCGCATTTCGCGCTGGTCGACGAGGCGGATAGTGTGCTGATCGACGAGGCAAGAACCCCCCTGATTATTGGGTCGTTGGGAGAAAAGGCCCGGGAACAGGTCGAAGCGACATTTCGATGGGCTGCCGAACATGCCCCGATCTACGAGGAAGACGAGGACTACGAATACGACCACGACGACAAAAAGGCGGAATTGACCGCAGCGGGCAGACAAAAACTCCGCGCGTTGCCGCACCCCGAGGTGATGCGAACGATGGGTCTGATCGATCTGTACCAATACACAGAACGGGCGATCAAGGTGTATCGCGATTACCAATTGGACCGCGAGTACGTCGTGCGGGACGGTGAAATCGTCATTGTGGATGAGTTCACAGGCCGATTGGCCGAAGGTCGAAAATGGCGCGACGGGATTCACCAGGCGATCGAAGCCAAGGAACAGGTCGAGGTGACGGTCCCGACGGGCCAAGCGGCTCGGATCACGATCCAGGATCTGTTCCTCCGCTACCGCTACCTGGCAGGCATGACGGGTACCGCTCGCAGCAGCGCTCGAGAATTTCGCAAAATCTACAAGATGCGCGTCGTATCCATCCCGACCAACAAGCCTGTTCGCAGGAAGCGAGTCAATGCTCGAATCTTCGGAACGGCCGATTCCAAGTGGCAAGCGATCGCCGACGAGGTGCTGGAGATGCACCATGCGGGCCGCCCCGTGCTGATCGGAACGCGATCGATCGACAAGTCGGAACACCTGTCAAAACTGCTCAGCGAGCGAGGATTGGATCACCAGGTGTTGAATGCGCACGAAGTCGCCAAAGAAGCAGAGATCGTGGCGCAAGCCGGTCAGCCCGGCCGGGTAACCGTGGCCACAAACATGGCTGGCCGCGGTACGGACATCAAGCTGGGCGACGGGGTGGCCGAGGCGGGGGGGTTGCATGTGATCGTGACCGAGATGCACGATGCGGCTCGAGTCGACCGCCAATTGTGTGGCCGTTGTGGACGGCAGGGCGATCCCGGCTCGTTCCGGTTCTTCCTCTCGTTGGAAGACGAGATCCTACTTTCGGGTTTCGGACCCAAAAAGGCCGAGAAGTACGAATCGCTGGGGACGCGGGCCACCAGCCAGATGAATCACTTGACGAAGGCGTTTCGTCGCGCTCAGAAGAAAGTGGAAAAACGCCACTTTCGCGACCGCTCGGTGCTGCTGCATCACGAAAAACAGCGCAAAAAGATGCAACGTGAGATGGGGCAGGATCCCTACCTGGATACGCCGGATTGACCCATGGGCGAACCCCATATCGCAGGCTGTTTTCAGGCAAATGAGCCGATGGCTGGCCGTACGTTGGCATCGGCACTCCGCGATTGGTTACCCGGCCAGTCTTGGTCGAAGGTCCGCCGATGGATCCACAGTCGCCGCGTGACGGTGAACCATGCGATGTGCCTGGACGAAGAAAGGCGACTGGTCGCTGGGGATGTCGTGCGTGTCCTGAACCAATCTTTGCCGCGGTCTGGGGCAGACGAGATCAAGATCCGGCACGTGGACGAACGCCTGGTAGTGGTCGACAAACCGCCACGGATGATGACCTTGCGGCATCGGGCTGAGCGGCATTGGTCCCAGACCCGTAAGACACGGCAACCCGCGTTGGACGAGTTGTTGCCCGAGCTGCTGCTCCAGCACGAGGGGCCTCATGCGGCTCGCGGCCGCCGCCGACCTCGTTTGTATGCTGTCCACCGGATCGATCGCGACACCAGCGGGCTGCTGGTCTTCGCCCGCGATCCGCTGACCCAACGGCAGTTGATCCAACAGTTCGCCAGCCGCCAAGCAGGGCGGACCTATTTGGCGATCGTCCCCGGGCATGTCGCGGCTCAGACGATCACTTCCTGTCTGGTTCGCGATCGGGGGGACGGATTGCGAGGCAGCGAGCCTGCGCAGCGCAAGGGGCGGCACGCGATCACCCACGTCCAGCCGTTACAAACGCTGGCCGATCATACGCTGCTGGAGTGCCGTTTGGAGACCGGACGCACCCATCAGATCCGGATCCATCTGGCCGAACTCGGACATCCCGTATGCGGTGACCCGTTGTATCGCGGCCCGCTGGACGGTCCGGCGATCGCAAACCACAGCGGTGCCCCTCGGCTGGCCCTGCACGCGACCTGTCTGCGGCTGACCCATCCGGTCAGCGGCCAGCAGATCGAGTGTCGGTCGCCCTTGCCCGATGATCTGCGCTGCTTTTGGGAGCGTCTGATTTAATTCGTTCCTTTCCATCTCAGCAGATTCAGCAACACGAAACGGAGGTGCGCGAGGCGTATCTGTGCGGCGATCGTTCGCTGGAGACGATGCGACGGATGATCGACCTGGCGCTTATCCCGCCGTTACGACCTGGTTTCCCCGCCTGGCGGGCGATCATCCTGCTCCAGACTCTCCGGCGACATGCCCAGTTGCCGCATCTTCCGATACAGGTTGGAACGATGCATCCCCAGACGCTCGGCCGCATCGGTCATGTTGCCTCGCGCCGCGGTGATCTGTTGCTGGATGTACTGGATCTGGAATTGGCGAGTGGCTTCGTTCAGCGATTCGTGAAGCTGGAAGATCGATGGCACGGTGGGTTCCGGGGCCAGGATGAATTCCAGATCGCTGGCATCGATCTTGTCACCCTGCGACAGGTATGCCAGCCGTTCCATCAGATTGCGCAACTCGCGAACGTTGCCCGGCCACGGATGCGCGAGCATGCGTTTGCGGGCGGCCGCTGTGAACTCCGGCACCGTGCGACGCGCTTTGCTGCAGAACGTTTCGAGGAAATGCTGAGCCAGCGCCAGCACATCGTCACCCCGTTGGCGCAGTGGAGGCAGTTCGAGGCTGACCACATTCAACCGGAAGAACAGGTCCTCGCGAAACCGTTTTTCGCGTACTAGCCGTGCCAGGTTTTGATTCGTCGCGGCGATCACACGGGTGTCGGTGGGAATGGGTCGGGACCCACCGACCCGCACCACCACCTTTTCTTCCAGCACTCGCAACAATTTGGCCTGGCCGCCCGGACTCATGTCGCCGATCTCGTCCAAGAACAGAGTACCCCCGCTGGCCAATTCGAATTTTCCCGGCCGCGCATCGTGCGCGTCGGTAAACGCTCCGCGTTCGTGCCCGAACAGCTCGCTCTCCAGAAGCGTCTCCGTCAGCGCCGCGCAATTGACGGCGATCAGCGGCTGGTGCCGCCGCTCGCTCAGATAATGCACCATCTGGCTGACGACCTCCTTGCCGGTCCCGTTTTCGCCCAGGATCAGGACGGCCAGGTCCGTGTCGGCGACGCGGGCGATGGTCTCGCGCAAGGCTTCGATCGCCGGGCACTGGCCGATCAATCGGACCCTGGCTGCGGCCTGGTCCGCCATCTGATGGTGGACTCGCGCCAGTTGCTCGAATTGCTGGGTACTGGCCAGCGCCACGGCCGCGTGCGCGGCCAACTCGACCAACGCGATTTCGTCTTCCTCCGTAAAATTGCCCTCGCATTTGTTCAACACCTCGAAAGCGCCCAGCATCCCGCCTTCCGGCGTCCGCATCGGAGCACACAGCAGATTTCGCGTGCGGAAATTCAGTTGCTGGTCCACGCGGCGATCGATCTCGCCCACCGCCTCTTCCGCGTCCACACGACGCAATTGGCCGCTCCGCAAGACCTCGCCGACCACGCCCACATCATCGGCGATCCGTAACTCGCCGCCCTCGACACCCAACGCCGGTCGGCCGACCAGCGTCTTGCCACGCTTGTCCCACAGGAAGATACTCGCCCGCGCTGCGCCCAACAAACGAGTCGAAGCCTCCGCGATCTGCTGTAATAGCTCGTCGGTCCGCTGCGTCTGGCGCCATTGGCTTGTGATCTCCAGGATCGTCTGCAGCCGCTTGATCTGACGCCCCTGGCGGTATCGAGTCCGTACCAAGCCAAGCGACGAATCCAGCCATCCAGCCAACGCGTTCGCACTCGATCCCCGAGCCTCCGGTGCGGGCGACTGGGCCCAAAACGCAATCAACTCCATCCGCGGTCGCTGACTCGATAAAGGAACCGCCCACCAATCACCATTGCGACACGGAACCTCCCGATCCAGAACTTCGCTGAGCAAGTCGTATGGCAGTTTCCGATCGAGTCCGGTTTGAGCCAAGACCCGCCACCGACCACGTTCGGCGCGCACCACCACGGCCGAATCGGCACCAGCGCCAGCCGCGACGGCCGGCAGCGCCCCGTTCAAGAACTCGGCCGGATCGTTATGCTCGGCCGACAACTTCAGCAACCGTTCCACCAATTCCATGAAATACTTCTCGTGGATCTCTCGTTAGCCCCTTAGCAGGCCCTGGTTTCGAACCCGACCCGATTATTCCCGAAAATCGCGATCCGAACAAGCAACCCAAGCCCCACCACGCACCCCCGTACTTGAAAACACATGTTTCTATGACTAGAATCTAGATGTTAGCATGAACTGAAAACTGGCAAACAGGAGATTTTTAAGTGGAATTTTTAGCTACCGAACAACTGGTCAGTCGAAAATGTAAGCCGTGCGAAGGGGGTGTCGATGCCTGTACGTTGGACGAGGCCCGACAGCAGCTTCGCAGCCTGTCAGGTTGGCATCTGGTCCGCGATGGCCAGCGCATCCGAAAAGAGTGGGTCGTCAAGCATTTCCAGGCAGCGATGGATTTCTTCAATCGGGTGGCCGAAGTGGCCGAGGAAGATGGCCACCATCCCGACCTGCATTTGGAGGGTTATCGCAACGTGGCCGTCGAGCTTTGGACGCACGCGATCGGTGGGTTGAGCGAGAACGATTTTATTCTGGCGGCCAAGATCGACCAGATCCCGATCGAAGAAAAGCCGTGAGCACGTTCGCTCGGCCGTGGGGCACTCAATCGCGTTCAAAGGACTCTCTGGCGCCAACTCGAGCCCAGACGCTCTGGCGTTTTCCATCGCGATAGAACGTTACTTCGATACGCCGATCGATCGACAGGAGACTGATCAGATTCACCAGATGGTCATCACTATCGATCGGCTTGTCGTCAATTTGGACGATGACATCGCCTATCCGAAGCAGTGCTTCAGCCGCCGGTGAATTCGGCGTGACTTCGGTGACGCGGGCCCCACGGGCGACGGGCAAACCCAGTTCGTTTGCCTGCAGGGGTCCGAAACGTCGATCCAGTCGTACACCCAAGTAGGCTCGCCGAACATTTCCGCTCTGCACCAATTGATTCGCAATATGGATGAACATATTGATCGGGATGGTAAATCCGATCCCTTCGCTTCCGCCTGAACTGCTGGCAATCGCCGTATTGATCCCGATCACTTCGCCTCGAAGATTCAGCAGCGGCCCTCCGCTGTTGCCGGGGTTGATGGCCGCATCGGTCTGCAGAAAGTCCTGGTATTTCACGTCGCCGTTGCCCAAGCGAAGATCGCGCCGTCCTTTGGCGCTGATGATGCCATACGTCACGGAATGGCTGAGCCCGAAGGGGCTTCCCACGGCCAGCACAAAGTCGCCGATTTCCACTCCATCACTGTCTGCCAATCGAGCGGGGACCAGATCGCGTGAGGCGATGCCCATGACGGCCACGTCGGAGTGGCGATCGGTCCAGACGCGGACGGGGAACGTGATGCGTCCGTCGGACAATTGAATCTGGATCTGATTCAATTCCGATTGGCTGATCACGTGTCGGTTGGTCAAAACGTAGTGTTGGCCCTCCAGTTGGACGATGACGCCGGAGCCTGCTTCTTCCACCGACCGCCGCGTCGACACGGTGGTACCGACAAGGGACGTCTTTCTGGCTTGGATATGGACGACCGAGGGTTTGACGAAACGTACCACCTTCTTCAAGACGTTGCTTCGCCGTTCCAGTTCTGCGACTTCCTCCGCGATTTCCTCGAACAAACGCGAGTGCGAATCGGAGCTGGTCGAGGCATCGGACGATGGTTCCGATGCTCGAACAGAAAAGCTGATGCAAAACAGCATCAGCAGCATCAGCACCAGCCGCCGATCAGCACGGCCACACGAACGAAAGGTCATGCGTTCACATCTCCGATAGCGTTGCGGGGAATCGTCTAGCGAACGTCCAGTTCGATGTCGCCGAGCATGACATCCGCATCGATGGTGGGCGTATCGACCACGCGAGACCAGTCGCCAGACGACCGTCTCGGCCCGCCTTTCTCCGATTCCCTTTGGCAGCGAATGCAAAGCGTTGCGTAGGGCAGGGCTTGGAGCCGAGCCAGCGGGATCGATTCCCCGCAATGACCGCAATTGCCGTACGTGCCTTCGCGCATGGAGACCAAAGCGTTTTCGATGTGAGCCAGCTCCCGACTCTCTACTTCGGCCAATTGCGAGCTGATCTCGTCCTGAGCTGCATCCAACGCATAATCGATCACATCACCATGCGTCTCGCCGCGCAGATCGTTCAGCAGGCTGAGATCACCCGCCAGCGCATTTCGCAGCGCGTTTCGACGCTTCAGCAGCACCTTCCGCAGACTTGAGATGGCTTCGTTTCGAGTCATGTCCTTGATCCTAACTGACTATGAGCAATGACTTTGCGAACATTGTTTTCTTCCGATACGCAGCCTGCTGCCCGGGTGTTCATCCCGGATCAAGGAACGCCCCGGCCCATGATGAGTCCCACCTGACATGGCTACTTATCAACGTCAGCAGATTCCTACATATCGATCGCATACCGATAATCGACACAATCGGGGCAGGAATACAGCCATTTTTGGCAGAAAGAAAACCGACGGACGCCATGCCGTGAGAATCGAATCCCCTGATAACCAGGCTCCACCTTCACCTTCACCTTCGTGCTCGCCAACGCGAGTGGCCCGATTGAACACCGGCGGGCACCATGTTAGATTAAATGGTTCGGTTAGACAAAATCTTTCAGTCACACTTGCCCAAAGGAAACACCATGAAGTGCAAGAATCTCGCCGCCTTTGCCGTCGTCGTCACGTTGTGGATCGTCGGTGGTCCCGCCGCTACCGGCTTCGCCGCTGATGCGGAAGCCTCCGAGACAAAAACCATCACCATCGATGGCCAGCAATGGTACGTGCTGTTCAATGGTGAAAACCTGGATGGCTGGCGACCGACGGACGAAAACCCGCAGGTCTTTAGCGTTGAAGAAGGCAAGATCGTCGTCGACGGGCCTCGCGGGCATCTGTTCTACGACGGTCCGGTCGCGGGTGCTGATTTCAAGGACTTCCACTTCCGCAGCGAGGTGTACACGTACCCGAACGCCAACTCGGGCATCTTCTTCCACACTCGGTGGCAAGCCGAAGGTTGGCCCAGCGTCGGCTACGAGGCTCAGGTGAACGCGACGCATCGCGATCGAATCAAGACCGGCAGCGTCTACGGCGTCTCGAATGTCATGGATGAAGCACCGCACAAGGACAACGAATGGTTCCTGTATGAGATCATCGTGCAAGGCAACCAAATCGTGCTGAAGGTCGACGGCGAAACGGTCATGGAATACACCGAGCGCGAGGAGGACATCCGAGGCCAGCGCCGATTGTCCAGCGGCACGTTCGCACTGCAAGCCCATGACCCCAACAGCCGGATGTACTTCCGTAACATCTACGTCCGTCCCCTCGAAGGCGACACCTTCCCCGTCGCCGACGGTTCGTAACTTTGGCCGACGCCATGAAGGTCAAATAGCCATCGAGAATCGCCACTACTAAGCACCCGGCCAGAAGTTTCTTGTCATGGAAGGTAGCCTTGCATGGGGACGCGGGCGGGGTCGGGAGTCGTT
>REEF01000893.1 GCA_007695205.1 Planctomycetaceae bacterium | reverse complement strand
ACCAAATTAACGGGAAGCGATGCCCATACCAAGATACCTGCCCGGACTTGGGGAAATTTTTTCCAATTTTTTTTTCGAGACCGCCAATAGGCCCCCAAAGGGGCTGTGCTCATTTATTAGGCAAACCACACGCTGCGCGATCTTTTTGCAGTGATGCGCAAATCCTGGCACAGGGGTGCGCGTCGTCGTAAGTGCAAGCAGTGCAAGCACATGCATGCTGCTCTTGACGGCAAACAGCGAAATCCTGTAAACCGACAATCCGCGATGGGAGGCTCCATCGAGTCTCCTGCGACCCAAGGATTGAAGCCAAATTACAAGGAAGGAGAGCAGTCATGATGGAGGTTGCCGAAAGAACGAGATTTGAGGACCGCGTGCAAACGGTCAGGGACACCCTGCAGGATCGTCCCAACGGCCAGACGGACTGGGTTGCCTTTTACCGCGAGATTCTAGGCGTTGGAGGACTGTTGGACGAGCTGTTCGGGACCGGTGAGCAGCGTCAACTCTTTGAGCGAACCGAAGAATATGCGACGATTCAGCAGATGGTTGCCAAGCTGCGAGAGAAGAGCAAAATGGCTCGCGACAATGGCGACGAATCGACTCGGGTGATCACCGTTCGGTTGCCGGAGAGTTTGCACGAGGCCTTGCTGAGCGAAGCCTATCATCACAAGACCAGCATGAACCAGTTGTGCATTTCGAAGCTGCTGCAGGTCATCGCGGGTGAACTGGTCCCTTCGGACCTGAAACGTCGCAATAAAGAACGCGCTGCTCGGACACGATCGACGCGACGCGCTGCCGCCGAGCAGAACGAGCAGCCCGAGCAACCCGTGGTGCGACCGGTCGAGCCGACCGAGGAAGTCCAGCCGAACCCGCTGGCAGTGGGTGGAGTGCCGCGATCCCATTCGTTCACCGACAGCATGACCGGTGGTCGCCCGTTCTGAAGGAACGTGCTAAGTACCTATGCATTCGTTTCCATGTTCTTGTAGGACGGAATGGCATTCCGTCCTACCTGGAAACCGACCAAAACATCAATCCCCCCCGTCTGGCTTGACCATAACGGTCAGCACTTGGCCGGAGAGCCGGTAGGTCAGCCCGGCGGGTTCCAACAGGGTTTGGAGCAATGCTTCGAGCGTCACCTCCTTGACTTGGAACGACACGCGACGGTCAAGTCGGCCCTCGGTCGGCGGGTCCAGTTCGACTTGCAGTCCCAATTGCGAGGCCAGAGCCTGAGTCACTGCTCCGACCGGTTGGTTTTGGATCTCCAGCGTGTACCGCACTTCGCTGCCTGGGGTCGCCGGTTGTTTAGATGGGCGATCGTTTTTTGGGGGACTCTGCCAGGGCTTCGTCTCAGGCAATTCAGCGACTTGATCCTCGATTTCCGCAACCGGCAACGGAACCAGCCGGATCAAAGGGGCTCCGTCGACCGGCTGGAAAGTCAATCCGAACCCGGCCAGCAGAAGACTCATGTGTTCGGCGAAATCCAGGGGCGGCAGATCGGCGGCTGGCCACAGATCGTGAGGCACCCGCTCGAGCCCTTCGATTTCCAATTGCGATCGTTTTCCCAGATCCTGGATCAGTTGTCTGGGTTCTGCCAATTCGGGCCAGGCGGCGGGTCGTGCGGTGAGCAGACGTTTCGCAAAGGCCGGCGGCCAACGCTGGATCTCGCTCCGCCGCGACTCGATCGCCTCTTCCAGCACCTGGGTTGTCGGGCGAGGCCCGAAAAAGACGACGGGGCCCACGCGGCAGACGCCGATCTGCAACGAATCCGCCAGGCGATGGATCACGGCGCGTAACGGTTGGTTCTGGACCGACAAGTCGATTGGCTGCCCCGGATCGATTCGACGATCCAGGAAAATGGCAACACGTTGGCTGCGGGCCAAGCTACCCAGGGCTCGCCGCAACGGATTGGCCCCCCAATGCAACGATTCGATGGGCGAATCCATCTGCTGATCGAAACGCGATCCGGTGAGCCAGTCGAATTCGTCTGCAGGCATTGCTGGCGTTGCCAGCGTTGTCCACCCGCCCAAGACCACGATCGAGATCAGCAACGTTGGTGACACCTCGCGTCTGGTCGAGTGCGATCGATCCGCTAAAGCTTCATTTTTCGGCATTTCAGGAATTACCTTCCCCGTAGTCAAGTCTGGCTTGAACAACGTGATCATTTTCACCCAAACCGCATCGCAGAGAAAGTAGGCGAATTCTCCCCGACGGGGCTCGGCGCCCATTGCTGTTCCAGGGCGACCCGATTAGACTCGAAGAAATGTGGATCATCCCAGTCCCAGAACCCTACCGGAGAGCAATCCAAGGTGACAGCCAATAATCGTATCCCGCTGATCGATCGATGCTACCTCAGCTTTCTGGACGATGAAGACGCAGCGGCGTTCATCCGCAAGGTGTCTCATTATTACCTTCCCGCCACGCTGCAGCGATTGGCCGGTTACGGTCAACGGCTGTCGCGCCGCGGCGCCGTGCTGGCCTTGGGTTTTCTGGGCGATTACAACGCCAACCCGGTGCTGGGCCGCGCGCTTCACGACAGCGACCGTGCCGTTCGCGTCTTGGCAGAGAATGCGATCCGTGAAGTTTGGTGCCGCGACGGTACGGAGCATCAGCGGCAGCAACTGGCGATCCTGATCCGGCTGAATGACGGATTTCAGTTCGAGGAGTCATTGGAGCTGGCCAGTCTGCTGATCCAGCAGGCGCCGCGGTTCGCCGAAGCGTGGAATCAACGAGCCATCGCGCATTACCGGTTGGGCCAATTCGAAGCGGCGGCCAACGATTGCCAACAGACGATCGAATTGAACCCCTACCACTTCGGTTCGATCGTGGGCATGGCTCATTGCTATCTGGAGATGGGCGAAGGATTCGCGGCCTTGGACTGTTTCCGTCGCTCGGTCGAAGTCAACCCGAGCCTGGAAGCTGTTCGCGGCCAGATCGAATTCCTGGAACGTGCGTTGGACGGGATCTGAACCGTCCGGTTCGCCGTCGGTGGCTGACAGCGATTCCAGAACGCTTGTTTCCCGGGCTCTTTTCGTTCACAATCGAACGATCGGGTCGAAGTGGGCCCAAGGCCCTTTTGTTCAACCGGGAGATTCGAAAATGAAACGACGGCAATTTCTCTGGACCAGCGCAGCAGCCCTGCTGGCCGCAGGTCGCTCGGCGGCCAACAGCCCGGGCGATTGGTCCCTGCGCATCGGCGTCACCGATTGGGATCTGTTGGGGATTCACTATTTTCAACACAGCACACCTCGTCCCGAAGCCGTGGAGCTGGCCAAGCGGTTGGGCTTCGAAGGCTTGGAGATCAACCTGGGACGCCGGCCCGATGGGTTGCCGCTGAGCGACCCGGACCTTCAACAGCAGTTCTTGGAACAGTCCCGTAAGCATCGATTGCCCATCTGTTCGACCTGCCTGGATATCCTGCATCAGAACTTCCTGAAATCCGATCCGCTGGCGATCGATTGGGTACAGCAGGCGATCCCCATCACGCAGCGTCTGGGGGCGAGCTTGGTGCTGCTGCCGTTTTTCGGCCAGGGGGCCATTCGCGATCGGAAAGAGATGAACCGGGTGGCCGATATCTTGCGCGAGATCGCTCCGCAAGCCGAACAGGCCGGTACCATCCTGGCGATCGAGAATCTGCTGAGCGCACGCGACAATGCGTATCTACTGGACCGCATCGATTCCCCCGCCGTGCGACTGTACTACGATGTCGGCAATTCGGCCAGTCAAGGCTATCGCGTGCTGGAGGAGATTCGCTGGCTGGGCACGGAACGTATCTGCCAGTTCCATCTGAAAGATAATCCACATTACCTGGGGCAGGGCGAACTGGATTTCCACGCCATCTTCACCGCCATCGCCGAGATCGGCTTCCATGGCTGGGGAGTCCTCGAAACAGCCTCGCCCTCCGGAGACGCTCAAGCCGACATGAAACGCAATTTGCAATTTGTTCGCCAGACCATGCAGCGACTGGTGAACGATACCGATTGACGAACCCTCCTCCCTCCCAAAACCAGAGTGACTTCCATGACCCATGCTTGGATTGCCCAACGCACCAAGGCGTTTGACAGCAGCGGGATTCGCAAGGTGTTCGATCTTGCCGCTCGAATGCAAGATCCCATCAACCTGTCCATCGGGCAGCCTGATTTCAATGTGCCCGAGCCGGTTCAGGAAGCGTGTATCCAAGCGATCCGTCACGGCAAGAACAGCTACTCGCTGACTCAGGGAAGTCCGATCCTGCGAGAGAAACTCCAGGCACAGATCGATGCCGAGTACGGTCATGGCGATCGAAAAGTGTTCGTCAGCTCCGGCACCAGTGGCGGATTGGTGCTGGCCATGTTGTCGCTGGTCGACCCGGGCGACGAGGTCATCCTGTTCGATCCGTACTTTGTCATGTACGAGCCGTTGGTCAGCCTGGTGGGCGGGCGAGCCGTGTTGATCGATACCTATCCCGACTTTCGGATCGACCTGGAGCGCGTTGCGGACGCGGTCACTCAGCGAACCAAGTTGATCCTGCTGAACAGTCCGGCCAATCCCACCGGGGTGACGGCGACGGTGGACGAGATCCGCGGCCTGGCCGAATTGGCCCAGCAGCGGGGGATCGCTCTGTTGTCCGACGAAATCTACCGAGCCTTTCTGTACGACGAACCGTTCGATTCGCCAGCTCGGTATAACGACCAGACGATCGTGATCGATGGGTTTTCGAAGAGCCACGCGATGACGGGTTGGCGAGTCGGTTTCGCGCATGGCCCGGCGGCGGTGATCGACACCATGGTCAAGATCCAGCAATACAGCTTCGTCTGCGCCCCGCATCCAGCTCAATGGGCGGCGGCCACCGCGCTGGACGTTTCGATCGAAGATCATGTCGACGCGTACCGCCGCAAACGCGATCTCCTGTACGAGGGCCTCTCGGATCTGTACGAGCTGGTGAAGCCCGGCGGGGCGTTCTATGCCTTTCCCAAAGCCCCATGGGGGACGGGCACCGAGTTCGTGACGGCCGCGATCCAAAACAATCTGCTGATCATCCCCGGCGGCATCTTCAGCCGTCACGACACCCACTTTCGAATTTCGTACGCAGCAGCCGACAGCGTGATCGAACGAGGAATCGAGGTGCTCCGTCAATTGGCGACCAAACCGTAAGGCCTCGGCGTCCCCTCATGGAAAAGTTGATTCGAATAATCAGAGGCGAACCAGGAGACATTGCAGATGATCGCTTGTCAAAAACATCCCGGCAAACGCATCCCGACCAAGACGCTGGCTGGCGTATTGCTCGGCTCGTTCTTGCTGGTAGCTGCAACCACTCGATCGACGGGCGACGACGACCGGTCGGATTCACCGGGGCAAGTCGTGCGAGTGTCGCGCAACCCGGATCCCTACGGAGTGCCTCGCCCAAGTCCGGGGGAAGCCCATGTGCCGCTGGCGACCAGTTTCTACGTGGAATTGGGACTGCAGGGCGGCGCCGATGATGATGCGATCGATCCCGACTCCGTCTCGCTCACGCTGCATCCCGAGCAGGGGCAACCGATCGTCGTCCTGCAAACCGGACAACGATTCGCCGAGGGCTTTCGCCGTCGTTTATTTCCTGGCAAGAAAGGTCGAAGCGGGGACGAGACTCTGGCCGTGTATGCGGAAGCCGACGCACCGCTGAACCCGTCGACCCGCTACACGGTGCATTTGGATGCTCGATCCCGGCAGGGTGCGACCATGGTCGACGCCGGACGCCGTTGGCAGTTTACGACCGAAGCAGAAGCGGGAGTCCATGCCCTGCGTTTCGAATTGGATCTGGACGACCGGGCGACGATGACGGATTGGCAAGGCCGATTTTTCTCCGGGTTCTGCGGCACCAGCTTCGCCACGAATCACAAGCACCGCATTCCTACTTTCGAAGCGATGGACCGAGTTCGCCAATGGTCGCCACGGGCGTGGAGCTTGCAGCGGGACTTCTGGTTGACCGGCATGGATCGACAGCCGCGTTTGCTTTCGCAACGACTGCCCGGCATCGTCCGCGAACAGGAGACTCGCCGGATCGTGAGGATCCAACCGCAAGGCGATCGGATGCGGCTGCAGTTGGAGGACTTTTTCGGGCACCAGCAGTACGGGATTGCATCGAACCGGCCGCTGGACGGCGACTACCGTCCGGGCGACCAGGTATTGATCGCCGACGGCGTTCACGACGCGCTGGCGCATGTGATCTCCGTCGACGATGCGACGCGTTCGATATGGGTGACCCGGTTCGACACCCCCGAGGGCGGCTGGAGATTGGAGTACTCAGCCGCGTTGCCCGAGCAGGAAGACCCGGACTCGCCCGGCTTGTTTCCGCCCGGCGGTTGCCACTTGATCAAGTTCCAGCCGGTCGGGACGCCTCGATATTACTGGGGCCGATTGGACCACGAATGGGATCTGGCGATCCGCCGCTTCGATCGACGCGTGATGGTCAACTTCACGGACGCACCGGGCGACTTGTCAATCGACGGCCGGAACTGGACGACGGCCAAGGACTATGCTCAACTGCACCAAGTCGTCCATGCGATCACGACGCATCTGATCCAGCGGTACGGCGATCGCTGCCTGGAGTTTCCGTGGAGCGTCTTCAACGAACCGGATCTGGGCGCTCTGTTCTGGCGATCGGATTGGATCGAGCTGCAGAAGTTTTACGATTACACGGTCGATGCGATCCTGCGAGCGTTTGAAGACCAAGGATACGACTCGGACCAGGTCTTCATCGGCGGACTGGAATTGGGCGCCATTTTTGGTACGAACCTGCGACTGCGTGAATTCCTGGTGCATTGTTCGCCAACTGCCGGCCAGGTGAAGGGCGCTTTGATGGTCAACGCCGCTTACGCCGACCCACGACTGGACGGCAAGCGGTCGCGGCGAGTCGAATCGCTGTGCCGTGAACATGATGGCCGAGGCACCCCGTTGGATTTTATCTCGATCCATGCCTACAACACCTCGTCCTTGATGGCCGAAAAACTGATCCGGGCCAAGCAGATGGCGTTGGAAATCGACCCGGAACACTATGCGGGATTGTGGATCAATTCGCACGAATCATGTCCGGGCTGGGACATGCCGCCCGATCCGGCTTTCAGCGACAGCTACCTGGGAAACGGTTACTATCCCACCTGGTGCGCCGATGTCACTCGGCGACAACTGGCCCAAGCGGTTGTCGATCCACGTTACGGCTACGGCGAGACGATCCTGACGTTCTGGCCTTGGCCCGCTCGCGGGTTCGAAGGCCGCAACGATTGTGTCCGCGAAGTGCCCGTCGATGATACGGGCGATGGGCAGACGGATCGGATCGTCACCGTGCCGATGCCTATCCTGCCGTTCCTGGGACTGCTGAATCGAATGCAGGATCGGTTCGTGGTGCTGCCCGAGCAGACCGTGGAAGGTCATGTGATCAGCGGTTTCGCGTCCCAGGTCGATTCGCGCTGGTATGTGCTGATCTACTCGCATCAAATGCTGGATACCCAGTCGCGTTCCGCTCGTCGATTCGACGTGTCACTGGACCTGCAGGGCCTATCGCCCGACCGATACACGGTGCGTGAGTACCGTTTCGACCGTCAGCATCACTCGTATTTCGAAGCAGGCCGACGTCTGCGCGACCAGCCCGACCCGCGGCGGGACCCGCCGCCGGAGGTTCGCGAACGCTTTCTGGCGGCGGTGCGACAGTTGGAAAGCGAGGATCGAGCGACGCGAGCGGCGGCGATGGACGAGATCGAACGATCCGAGGTCGCCGGCGACTGGGCGCTTCGCCCGCTGTTGGAATACTTCCAGCGGCACGAACAATCCGAATTGCTCGACCGCGCCGTTCAATGGGCTCAGCGAGTCTCTGCGCCTCGCGCTTACCCGGCCGCCGAGATCGCCGAGATCAAGCAGCGCGTCCAGTTGCATCCCACTCGCGTGCAGCAACATGAAATCGATGGCGACGGCCGCTTGCCCCTGACGTTTCCGCTGGCCGGCAACGCCGCCAGCTTTTGGAAAATCGAACCGATCGTCCCTCGATAAAAAATCGCCCACCCTTAAACCTGGGGACACACAATGAACCTGGGGACACATGAACCTGGGGACACACAATAATAAACCTAGAAACACACAATGAATTACGCTCCTGGATCAGCGATTGCGAAACGTGAGGCTGATGGGTTCTGTGAGATTTCGGAGCTGGACAAGAAAACGTCGCGGCCAGAACGGGGGCGAAAGCGGGCGACTTCCACGCAAGGTTCAGGTTTGCGGAGAATTGGTCCGAGGAACTAAGCGTAGATAACGCAAGCCACGAGAAGAACAATGGGCCAGGGCACTTGTCGCTGCAATCGATGTGCCCGCGTTACTAACGTCCAAGATCATTCACTCTTGACGAGGTCACTGCCAACGGGAGCGGACCAGCTCCAGCCGAGTGGTAACTTGAATCTGGTTGGCGGCCCAATTCGCCCGGGGTTAGGCGGCCAATAGCTGCCGGGCTCGAGAGCGGACGTGGTAACGCTGGCCGCGTGTGCGACCGCGGGTCGAGTCGATCACGTTCGGCTTTCCCGCTACGGTGCCGAACAACCGTCCAAAGTCTTTCGTCAGCTCGCACCAGACGTCCGCATCGATCCCCAGCCGTTCGAAAATCGGTTTCGCACAGGCCGGAGTCGAACCTCG